>JAJNBN010000203.1 GCA_021156225.1 Verrucomicrobiota bacterium
CGGCCAGAGTGGTAAGTCCGTCATGCAGCACCCCGAAGCCATCCGCATGATGAAGGACGTGAAGCGCGGACATATCACGGGGCTTGTGTTCAGCAAACTCGCCCGGCTATCTCGTAATCTCCGCGAAGTGCAGGACTTCGGAGATTTCTTCCGGGACCAGAATGCCGACCTCATCTCGCTAAGCGAATCCATCGACACCAGCACGGCCGGTGGTCGGATGTTCTTCCATCTCTTAGGAGTATTCGCCCATTGGGAACGCGAAGAAATTGCGGAGCGGGTAAGCGCCTCGGTTCTCACTCGGGCCAAACTCGGTAAGTCCATCAATGGGCAAGCGCCTTATGGTTACCAATGGAAGGACCGGAAGCTCATTCTCCATCCTGAGGAAGCCCCTGTCCGCCGTCTGGCGTATGAACTCTTCCTCCAGCACCGCCGCAAAGGCACCGTGGCCAAACTCCTGACCGCTGCCGGATACCGTAGCCGCGAAGGCAACCACTGGCACGACATGCAGGTTGCCCGCGTCCTGACCGATCCCAGCGCCAAAGGCACCTATATCTTTAACAAGTATCGCAAGCATGGCGACTGGCAGAACACCATCAAACCCGAAAGCGAATGGGGCAAGGTCGAGTGCGAACCCCTCGTATCCGAGGATACGTGGAATCAGGTCAACCAGCTGATCGAGGAACAACGCAAGGGCTGGAAGAAGCCAGGACGGGCACCGGTACACATCTTTGGCAGCTTGATCCATTGCGGCTGCGGCAAAAAGATGTATGTCCGGACTGGCACTCCGAGATATTTCTGTCGCAAGTGCTGCAACAAGATTCCCATGGACGACCTTGAAGCCATCTTCTTGGAAGAATCTAAAGCCTTCTTTGCCGACGCCTCGCGGGTGTCTCGATGCCTGACCGAGGCTCAACGCGGATTAGTCGAGAAACAGGAAGCCTTGACGGCCCATGAGCGGGAGATAGCCAAGGTTAAGGAAGAGATATCCCGGACATTCCAACTCTATCAAAGCAGCCATATCACGGCTCAAGGCTTTGGCGACTTCTACAAACCCGCCGAGGAACGTCTGAACCAGTTGCTGGCCACCTTGCCCAAGCTCCAAGCCGAGGTGGACATCCTGAAGGTGAACAAGCTCTCGACGGACGATGTGGTCTCGGAGGCCACCACGCTCTACAACCGCTGGCCCGCGATGGATACCGATGAGAAGCGAAAAATCGCCGAAGCGCTGGTCGAAAAGATCGTTGTCGGCAACGGCGAAGTCACGCTAACCTACTCGCATCTAACAAGTTCTGAAGAAGCGTGCAATTGCCAACAGCAGTTAGGGCCGGGGTGAGGGGTGAGCGAGCCAAGCGTTACTCATCCGCTTATCGCCCTTCTCACCTCACACTCCCCTACGCTTCCTTCGCCTTCACCTTGTGCCCCTTGATCTGCGTGCGCTTGAGCTTAGCTAGAATGCTGTTCGCATGCTCGGCGGACACATCCACGAAGAGATGCTTCTCACGGATGTCCACCGTGCCGATCACCTTCGCGGGAAAACCTGTCTCGCCTTGGATCGCCTGTATCACATCTTCAGCGGTGACACCCATCGATTCACCCACGTTCATGTAGAGACGTTTCTGGAAGTCCGGGGTCTTGCGGCTCGCCTTTGGTGAACGCACCGGCACAGGATCTTCGATCAATTCCCGCTTCTCCGGGATGCGCATCATCGGTTTCACCTTGCTGGAGCTCGGCACCAACACGGGCGCAGACGTAGCTGCAGCTTCCGGCGGCTTCACCTTCGGCACGAAAGGCTTCACTTCCGGCTTCGGGGCCACGGGCGCTTCAGTCTTCACGACTGGTGTTGGCGCTGGCTTCGCCTCCACGGGCTTAACCACGGCTCCTGCCGCTTCCTTCACCGCATCTGCGGTCGCAGCAATCGTCGTCGGCTTCGGCAATACCGGCTTGGGCGCGATCGACGGCCGCGCTATCGGCGCCGGACGAGCGGCCATGGGCCTCGGCGCGACTGGCCGGTCCATCGGCGGACGTGCTGGCGGACGTTCGTCATAACGATTGTCCCCATATCCACCGCGCTGTTCCTGCCGGAAACCACCCCGCTCCTCGCGGAACCCGCCCCGGCGATCATCACGACCACCACCGCGATCATACCCGCCACGCGCTTCTTCGCGTTCCACCGGTTGGGTGACCGGATCACCCTCAGCACCCTGCACATGATGAATCAGCGCCGATGCGATATCCGTCGATGTAAATCCTTCTTCGAGCAAGCGCTCGATCAAATGGTCCTGCTTCTTATATTCGCCGCTCGTAAGCGTCGCGCGCAGCTTCGTCAGGAAGACGCTCGTCTTGGCTTGGTCCACTTCATCCTGCGTCGGCACCTTGCCGCGTTGGATGCGCATCTTCGTGTAACGCTCAATGTGCTGGATCTGGAACAGCTCACGTCCCGAGATGAACGAGATCGCCCGGCCACTGCGCCCGGCACGACCTGTGCGTCCGATACGATGCACGTAATCTTCCACGTCATAAGGCAGGTCGTAGTTGAACACCACCTGAACATCATCCACGTCAATACCGCGTGCCGCCACGTCCGTGGCCACCAGGAATTCAAGACCCGATTTCCGGAACTTCTGCATCACGCGATCGCGCTGGTTCTGGTTCATGTCACCATGCAGGCGGTCCGCCGAATAACCCTGCGCATTCAGATGATCTACGAGATCATCCACCATCCGCTTGGTGTTACAGAAAACGATACCGAGCTTCAGGTCATGGACATCGATCAACCGCGTCAGCAGCTCGATCTTGAAGCGGCGGTCCACCTCGTAATAATGCTGCTCCACCGTCGGCACCGTCATCGCCTTTTGCTCGATCTTGACGCTCTGCGGCTCCTTAGCAAACCGTTGGATGAGGTCTTGGATCGGCCGCGGCATCGTAGCCGAGAAAAACACCGTCTGACGTTCCGGCGGCAAGGCCTTCAGAATTACCTCGATGTCCTCGCGGAAACCCATGTCCAGCATCACGTCCGCCTCGTCCAGGATGATCATCTTGAGCTTGTCCAGACGCAGCGTCCCGCGCCGCATGTGATCCATCAAACGTCCCGGCGTGCCGATGACGATCTGCGCCCCCTGCTGCAGCCCGTAATACTGCCGCTCATAAGATTGCCCTCCGTAGATCGGCAAGGCTTGGATGCCCTTCTTGAAAATCGTCAGCTTGTGCACCTCTTCTGAGACCTGCACCGCCAGCTCACGCGTTGGGCAGAGGATGAGGATTTGCACGCCGCGCAGCTTGGTATCCACTTTTTCCACGGCTGGAATGGCGAAGGCCGCCGTTTTGCCGGAACCCGTCTGGGACTGCCCCACGATGTCTTTGCCCTCCATCAATACGGGGATGGCGGCAGCTTGGATGGGTGACGCCTGCTCATAGCCAAGTTTATCGATGGCTTTCAGCATCTCAGGCGACAGACCTAACTCAGAAAATAACTTCGGTATCATGTATTCAAATGTCTAAACAACACACTCACTCTAGGGTGCCAGCAGGCATATAGGGAGCTAAATCTTGCACAGGTCCTGACGGAACGCATTTTTCTATTCTCACTATCTATAATTCCATTGCCAAAGACTTCCAACTTCCTTAACAACAACTGCATCCAACTTCCGCCCCCAATACCTCCGGCACCTGAACCGTTCGCCCTGCCAGAGTCCTTTTCCAAGGGGTCGCGACTTCGGGCGCTCGACTTGATACGAGGGGTGGCCATCCTCGGTCTCCTGCCCGTTCACATCGGTGTTTTTAGCGGCACCGACCACAATCCTACGCCGGACGGTGGTTTGGCTTTATGGTGGGAAGAGATCATCACTCTTCTCGTGATGCTGGTGTTCGAAGGAAAAATGCTGACCCTGCTGGCCATCTTGTTTGGTGCGGGGATGGCGATCCAGGCAGACAATGCTGCGTCTGCAGGTAAACCTTTCGTCCCCTATTTCTGCCGCCGCATGCTAATCCTTTTCCTGCTCGGCATCGGACACACCCTGTTCCTGTTTCAGTACGACATCCTGACCTCTTACGCGGTGGCAGGTGTGATCGCTTTGCTTTTTCTCAAGCGAACACAGAAGACTTTGCTGTGCGTAGCGACCGGATGTTTCGCTTGGTGCAGCGCGTGGATTATCCTGTTCATGGTGCTCGTTTTTCTGTTTGGTTCCGAGCTTGATTCAACCCTCGGTGAATCGGACAAGGAAGCCACCCCGGTCATGACAGCGGATGTGGAAGATTCCGAAACGGACCCCTTCTCGGAATTCTTCAGCGAGGAGAAAGAAACCCGGCTTTTCCGCCATGGCAGCATTTGGGAAATGACCATTTACCGTGGGGCTTTTCTGGCGATCACCACCATTCTTTTCTGGTTTCTGGCCGGCTGGTACATGCTGGCTTGCCTACTGGTCGGCATCTGGCTAGCCCGGAAAGGGGTTTTCCACGAGTTCGAACAGCATCGCGGCCTATGCCGCAAAATGACGGTCATCGGGCTGGCGCTCGGAGTTCTTTTCCATCTGTTGGGAGCGGTGGTTTATCTGCGCGAGCCGGAAGGAGTGCAGCACTATTTCCTGGTCTTTTTCGGGATGATGCCGCTGGCGCTGGTGCATTTATGCTGGTTGTCCCGCTGGGCTCATAGCGATCGTGCCCCATGGCTGCAAGCCCATTTGATCGCTGTCGGTCGCATGGCCTTGAGCAATTATCTCATGCAATCTTTGCTCTGCGGGATAGTCTTTTACAGTTACGGCTTTGGCTTCTACCGCGAAATGGAACGAACCACTACGTTCTTGGTCGTTCTGGCAGTCTGGCTGGCACAATTGATTTTGAGTCCGGTTTGGATGGCTCGTTTCAAGATCGGACCGGTGGAATGGTTATGGCGCCGCTTGACTGATGGTCGTGGGACTGGGGGAAATGCATCCGCTTGAGTTTTTTGTTTTCATTTTTTGCGCGTTGGGACGGCTTTTCGCCATGATTCATCATTGCGACCGCCCCTGCTCTTCCGTTAGATACCTCCATGCCATTGTTCGACAGCTTGCGCCGGATGCTCTCTACTGAGGGCAAACGCACCGCTCCTGTCGCCAAGGCTCCGGTTGGTCGCGGTGCCAGGACCACGGAATACCTCACCAAGACCGGTGAATATGGTGTGGAAGCCCGTTACCTGCTCGATCTGATCTTGCTCGACGCCTTGGACGAACACCGCGTGCCGCAGGAAGGCAAGGCGAAGGCCGATCCTTCCATGGGCGGTTTCGAAATGCGTGTCTCTCTTTCACCCATGGTCGCCGGTGAAAAGATTTCGATCCGCCTCTTTCGTCCCGGTGAACAGCGTTTCAGTGTCCAAACACTCGGTTTTGATGACGACACCTTGCACCAGTGGGTGAACCTGATAGCCCGCCCTCACGGCTTGCTGCTGCTCACCGGTCCCGTGGGCTCCGGCAAGACCACCACGCTTTACTCGACGCTCACTCATCTGGTGAACACCCAAGGACAGCGCCTGAACATCACCACCGTGGAAGACCCGGTGGAATCTGTGCTACCGCGGGTGAATCAGGCCACGGTAAATGTCGCGCAGGGCTTCACCTACCCCATCGCTCTCCGTTCCATTTTGCGCCATGACCCGCAGGTCATTATGATCGGTGAGATCCGTGATGAAGAGACAGCAGGCATCGCCGTGCGCGCCAGTTTGTCAGGCCACCTGGTCTTGAGCACGGTCCACAGCGGCACAGCGGCAGGCGCTTTCGCCCGCATGGCCAATCTCCATGTGGACCACCGCGCTTTCTTCCGTAAGGGCTCCGGCTGCGCCGCTTGTGCCTTCACCGGTTTCCAAGGCCGCATCCCCATCACGGAGTTGCTCGTGATGAATCCGGAGATTGAGCGCCTGGTGGCGACCAACGCGCCCAGCACCCAGATCCACGATCTCGCCGAACAGCACGGCATGCGCTCACTCGCCGTCAACGCCGTCCTCCGCGCTTTCAATGGCGAGACGACTCTGGAAGAGATCTCGGGCTACTTGGTGGCATAGCTTCGGCCCTAACCCCATGTAGGCTTGCATGAATATTTTTCACGTTAAGTTGCCGCCTTCGTGATCAATCTGCCTTGCGGCATTCGCTCTTCGTGGTGATTATCTAGGAAAGGCAAGCCGTTCCCAAAATTCACCCATGAAATGTCTCGTCGTAGCCGATCTGCACTACGCGCTGAAGCAGTGGGACTGGGTCCATCAAGTGGCGGAGCGTTTCGATCTCGTCATCATCGCGGGTGACCTGCTGGACCTTGGCTCGCTCGTGGACCGGGAGGCGCAATCCATCGTGGTCCTGAAATACCTCGACCGCATCGTCCGTAAGAAGCCGTTGCTCGTCTGCTCCGGCAATCATGACGGCACCGACCACAATTCAGAGAACGAGGCCATCGCCACCTGGCTGATTGAAGCCCGTGAAATGGGCACGCTGGTGGATAACGATTCTTGGGAAAAAGACGGCTGTCTTTTCACCATCTGCCCATGGTGGGATGGCAACATCACGCGCCAAGAAGTCGGTGAACTGCTCGCGCGCGATGCCGCCAAACCCAAGAAACGCTGGGTCTGGATTTATCATTCACCACCGGACCAAACTAAAGTGAGCTGGACGGGCAAGGCTTTCGCCGGCGATCCATATCTCGTCGAATGGATTCAGCAATATAAGCCTGACATGGTGCTAAGCGGCCACATCCATCAATCCCCTTTTCGCAGCGAAGGCTCGTGGATCGACAAAGTGAATGGCACCTGGGTCTTCAACACCGGCCGCCAAATCGGCCCCGAACCCGCCTTCATTTTGCTGGATCTGGAAAACAACCAGGCCACTTGGACCTCGCAAGCCGGGCAGGAAACGATCGCTCTGTAGGAGCGCGGGTTGTCCCAACCCGCAGCAACATACCTAAACACTAGCCGTGCGGATTTCCTCCGCAACATCCTCCAATACTTTTCCCCATCCCCTACTTCTTCTTCACCTTCCCTTGATGATGCAGCAGGCTTTCCAACACTTCATCCACCATGCTCATGTGATCTTTCTGATCTTCGAACTGATGCTTCAAATCCACCAGATATCGTGTGAGAGAATTTAACCGCCGCGCCAGTGTTTCGGCTACGATCACGGTCACTTCAGGGTGCGCATCCAAAAACTGACGGGCATTCTCTGCCACCAAGAATTTTGCATCGGTCAGGCATTTCACAGTGGCCATGTGCGGCTGGTGCAACAATACGGACATCTCGCCAAAGATTGAGCCTGGTTCGGAGACGCGGCTTACCTGCACATCGCCTTTGCAGACCTCCACTTTGCCCTCCACAAGAATGTATAGATGCCCGGTGCTTTGCCCCTCGCGTAACACCTCATCGCCAGTCTTGTAGTCGCATTGTGGCAGTGCCCGGCAGGATTCCAGCATGTGGCTCATAGCGGGTTCCAAAGTGAACGACGCTCCTACTATTTCAACAAGTAAAGCCGTGGATGAATAGAATTCATCCACGGCCCGGGCCACTCTACTCTCATCACTTAGAAGCGCCAGACCATGTCCACGGTGACACGGTCTTTGAAGATGTCATTGTTCGGGGCAAATCCGCGTTCATAAGCGAAGCCCAAGTCCAGATTACTCAACAACCGGGAGCGGAAGCCGAAGCCGCAGGCTGCTTGGGTGCGGCCACCGGCATTTGAGCTGCCGAAGTTGATAAGGTCGAAACCTTCGGAGTTGAAAGGCATTTGATTGCCTTCAGTCAACGTCGTGACGGCATTGATGGTGACAAAGGGGATGAACCATTGGCAGGTGTAATAATCCGCCATGAGGCTATAGCGTACATTGGCCGTTTCCTTGTCCATGTCGATGGGTATCCGGGCACCCAGATTCCCGGTGACATGAAACTTGTCCCAGCCCTTGATGGCCGAGACGAAGACGTTGAACTCACCGGAAGCATTTCCCTGGAACACGGCTGAACTGCCAGACGGCAGCTCAAAAGTAAGTCCCGGCGTCACCACGCACTGCTGTTCATCGTTTTTATAGACTGCGTATTTGAGGCCGAAACCGATATCCGCCCAACCGTTCTGGGCGGGCCCCACTTCTGGGTTGAACTCGATGAAGCCGTCCTTCGTCGCGATGATCGCTAGCCGGTCAGTCACGGCGTAGCGGAGTTGCAGGGCGTACACTCGTACATCCACATCTGTGCCCAAAAACGCGTTATCCAAGCGGTGATAAGCAAAGATCGGTCGCACCTCGCTTTGGATCAGGGGCGATTCAAAGAAGATCGGGTTGGTCACCGGGGTGATGGCTTGTGTGGTCCAGTCCTCTGCCTGCGCGGCCGCTCCCATGAGCAATCCCGTCGTGGCAGCCATTAGTTTCAGCGATGTGTTTTTCATAAAGTATGCAGCCCATTAGTATCCCCGCTCCCGAGATAGCACTCCGCATTGCTTGGCGCAGGGTTACCTCTTCTTGAGCCAATTAATGGCCGCTCCTGCGCCAAAACGGTTAAGCGAAATGTATTGAATAGATGCATTTGTGGTGCATCTATTATACATATGAGTGAAAACCTGCTGGATCGCTTGGGTGGACGCCCGGTTCTACTGAACCTGTTGCGCCACTTTTATGCCGATGTGCGGCAGCATCGGGACATCGGTCCGATCTTTACGGCTCACATCACCGATTGGCCGTCTCATCTGGAGAAAATCGCCGATTTCTGGGGCACCATCGCCGGGGGACCACGAGCTTACAGCGGTCCTATGGTCGGCAAGCACATGCCGCTGGATCTGAAGGAAGAGCATTTTCACGTCTGGCTGGGCTTGTGGGAGCGCAATTGCCAGATCTGGCTGCCAGCGGATTGTGCGCGGGAGATGATCCAATTCGCCCAAAACATCGCCCTGCGTTTGCGGATGGCCTGCGGCGTTCCCGTGCCTGCAGACAAGCTGCGCACTGCCATCACCCTCGGCCAACGGACCTACGGAAAACCCAACCCAATGGATCTCCGCTTCACTGCCAAGCCATGAACCTCACCCTCTTTTCCGACTACTCCCTGCGCATCCTCATGTATGCGGCCGTGCAAGGCGAGAAACAGTTCTCCGTGGATGCCGTGGCCGAGGCTTATAAACTTTCGCGCCATCACGTCGCCAAGGCAGTGAACTTTCTGGCGCAGGAGGGATATCTTACCGCCAAGCGCGGTCGCGGCGGTGGCATCTATCTGGCCAAGCCTCCGGCTGAAATCCGCATCGGGCAATTGCTGCGGGTGACCGAAACCGGGACGCCTTTCATCGAATGCTTTGATGCCAGCACGAACACCTGCCCGCTCATCAAGAGTTGCGGCCTCAAAGGAGCGCTATTTGAAGCGTGGAATGCGTTCTTTGATACGTTGGACAAATACACTTTGGCGGATTTCGTGAAACGACCCGAACGCCTCCAACAAGCCTTGTCCCTGTCGTCATGAAGTTTGCTGTTCACATCACGGGTCTGCTGTTGGCCTCGCTCATCTCACTTCATGCCCAAGGCACTGAAGAATACGAGCAAGCGCCCATCCGATATTCCGCCACTGCGTCCAAGGATGCCACCCAAAAGCTCGAAGCCAAACTCGCTGCGGGCAAGCTGGCCCTACCCGCCACAGACAAGGACATGGTGCGCCTTATCTTGAAAGAGATGAACGTGCCGGTGGAAAGCCAAGTGCTCGTCTATTCCAAGACCAGCCTTCAACGCGGTCTCATCGCGCCCAAGCATCCGCGCGCCATTTATTTCAATGACGACTGCTATATCGGCTGGGTGCCGGGTGGTTTGATGGAGGTCGTCAGTTTCGATCCTCAATTAGGTCCCGTCTTTTACACGTTTGATCCGCGACCATTGCCGAAGCCTGACCTGCCCCGCTTCAAGCGCGATAACGATTGCCTCAGTTGTCATGGCGGCTCCTTTGTGCGGGGCATTCCCGGCGTGCTGATCCGTTCGGTGAATACGGATGCGAATGGCGATCCCCTGCTCCAGTTCGGTTCCAAAGTGGTGGACCACACCACGCCCTTCAAAGATCGCTGGGGCGGCTGGTATGTCACCGGAACTCACGGCGATTCCGTGCATCAGGGCAACGTTTTCGCCAGCGGCAAGGATCGCGAGCTTTCTGTCGATTATTCCAAAGGCGCGAATATCACCGACCTCTCCCGCTTTTTCCCGGTGGAGAATCTACTCACCGATTCTAGCGATATCGTGGCCTTGCTCGTGCTGGAGCATCAGACGGCCATGCACAACTCCATCACGCGCGCGGCCTACAACGCCCGCCGTATGCTGGCCTATCAGCATAATCTGCAAACGGACTTGAAAGAGAAAGTTACTCCCGAACCCAGCTACGACAGTGTGAAACGCGTCTTCGACAGTTCCGCCCAAGACGTCGTTGATCACCTGCTCTACAAGGATGAGGCTGTCTTGCCCGAGGATGGTGTGAAAGGTGACAGCGGTTTTCAGGAAGCCTATGAACGCGTCGGCATCCGCACCAAAGACGGTCGTTCACTTCGTGAACTGCGCTTGGATCGTTACCTGTTCAAATACCGTTGCAGCCACCTTATCTACTCCAAACAGTTTCTCGCCCTGCCTGCGCCTTTGAAGCAACGGATCTACACGCGTTTGGAAAAAGCTCTCGATGCGGACAATCCTGACTCACGCTATGATTACCTCAGCAAGCAGGAACGGCTCAGCATCACGGAGATTTTGCGGGAGACGCATCCTGAACTGAAAACGCTCTGGGCCCTGCAAGCTGTAGCGAAGTGATTTCACCTAAGACTGCTTGGCAAAATGCTGCTGCAACTTTGCCAGCGCCTTGGAACGATGGCTCAACCGGTTCTTCACATCCTCGCCTAGCTCGGCAAATGACTTGTCGTAGCCTGCGGGAATGAACATGGGATCATAACCGAACCCACCGCCTCCAGCGGGCTTCGTGTCCATACGGCCTTCGCAAGCGCCCTCAAAGATCAGTGTGGCCACTTCCAGTTCATCGGCCTCGCAAGGTGGCGAAGAGCACTTGTCTGCTTTCAGTAGAGGTGTCAGTGCCAAGGCGCAACGGAAGCGGGCATTGCGTTTTTCCACCGGCACGCCCTGCATCAAGCTCAGGAGCTTGGCGTTGTTCTCACCATCGGGTGAATTGCCGGGTTTGCCGCTTTCCAAATGAGCGAACCGTGCTGAATACACGCCGGGTGCTCCGTTGAGTGCATCCACTTCCAGCCCGCTGTCGTCCGCGAGCACGTACGCTTCCCCAGCAATTCCACTGAGCTTGCTGGGCGTTTCCAAGAGCCATCTCGCCAAGCCTACGGACTTCAGCGTGGCATTGCCGCCAAACGTCGTGGCGGTTTCATCCACCGGCGGCGCGTCTGGGAATTCGTTTAGAGACAGGCACTTGAACCCCGTGCCGAGAATTTGCTGGATCTCTTCCGTCTTATGTTTGTTCCGTGTGGCCAAGATCAAAGTCTTCACGTGAAACAGCGAAAGACGAAACGCCAGCGAAACCAAGCTCAAAACGATACCACCTTACAACTGCGTCACCTTCACATTGACCGTGAAGAACCCGGTCTGCCCCGGTCGTGCCACATAAACTGATTGATTGCTGCCGCTGGCCGTCAGTTCCGTGTTATTGATCAGACCAGCCGGTGTGGTCGCAAAAGGCACCACACTCTCCGTCCCGGTCAATTGCGACCGGAACCGGACTTCATATTTCACTCCGGGTCTGGTCTCAAAATCTATCAGCAACCGGTCGGCACCGGTCAAGGCCACGGCTGTGATCCGGTAAAGCGTGTCCGGAATCGTGATTTCCAGCAAACCGCTGGCGCTCTGGTAGGCCAGCTCATATTGCGGCAAATGACCACCGGTCGCCGGACCGGCAAACGCATTCCCCTCGTGATCAAAAAGTGATCCGTGATTCGTGCAGCGCAAGTTGGTGCCGTTCGGGATCACGGTACCCCCCGCGTGGGGACATTGTCCGCGCATGGCCCGAAATCCGACCGTCAGCCGGCTGATCAGAACCGGGTAATTCGTGTCATGCATCAACCCGATGAAACCGCCTGCCGTCCCCAAGACCGGAAATTCGGCCAGCTTGACCGTCAGTCTCCCGTCCGTGGACGGAGTCAGCAAGGCAGCCATCGGTTGTGACCACGCTTCGGTCCCGAGCCGGCAACAGGCCAACCCCGTGAACAGCGCGGCTATGAAACCACGTCGGGGCAAAAACAAGGGTAATTTCTGACACGGTAGCATCAGAGATAGCATGACCCGGCCCCGCTTTTCTGTTCAAGTGACAGGGGGTGATTCTGGTGACAAGATGCAGGCGAAGGTGGAAAACCAGTCATTATACAAAAATGCCGACGACGGTGTCTATCCCCTGAACAGAATGT
>JAJNBN010000204.1 GCA_021156225.1 Verrucomicrobiota bacterium
ACAGTGTCTCGAACTCCGGTTCTCATGGCATTCACCTTGAAAATTCGGCCGGCTGGTATGTGGTGCAAAACTCGGTGACCAACTCCAATGGACACGGCATCTATGCGGACCGGTGTTTTGCCACCTCCGTCTCCGATAATCATGTGCAAGGATTCGGACGTTCCTCGACTTCTGGCACCTACTACGGGATTGGCGTCACGCTTCAGGGCGGCGTGGGTTCCGTGATCTCGCATAATGTGGTGGAAAACATCAGCCAGGCGGGACACTCCTCCTCCATCCATCGCTACATCTCCATCGTCCGGGTGAATTACGATTCCGGCTACGCCACGGTCACGGACAATACGCTCACCCATTCCATGACCACGGGCGGCAGTGCAGGTTTGTATTACAGCAAAGGCTCGGCCACGGCCCTGACGGTGGCTTCGTCCGGAAACACGGCGACTGGAGTCGCCACTCCGAAATTCGTGGGTTCCGGTGTCACCGACAACTACGGCCTGTGAGAAACCTATAAAGCCTCAATCATTTAATCCTATCATTTCATGAAAACACTTAACTTAATCGCGCTGCTCGGTCTCTCGGCATTGTGCTTTGTCCACGCCACCGCTGGTGCGACGATTCGGGTCAACTGCAACAATAACACGGGCGATGCCGTCCTCATCAATTCAGCGATCACCGGTAGTGCGGCCGGGGACGTGATCGTCATCGAAGGCCCGGCCCTTATCAATGCGCCCATCAGCTTGCTGGGGGACCGGACTTATCGCGGCGAGAGCCGCACGGGCACGGTCTTGAAACAGGCGAACAACGCCAATCTCGTTGCCGTGCTGGCTTCTGCAAGTTACCTGAGCAATTCCACCACGACCGGCAATCCCATCACCGTGCGGCAACTCACCGTGGATGGAAACAAGGCCAATAACACCACTTCCACCACGATTGGCCTAGTCCTCCGCAACCGTGACAGTGTGGCGGAAGACCTGTTCATCACGAACATGGGCGGGGATGGCATTCGGGTGACCAATCCCAGCGCGAATGGTACTGCGCTCACCGGAAACCAGAGTTACGGCCTGATCCAGAACTGCTTCATCAACTCCAGCGGTGGTCACGGTGTCTATGCGAAGGACACGGGCAATAAAATGATCGGCTGGGATATCATCGACAACTGGATCGCTGGTTCTGGGGATACGAGTGATTCCATCAATGTGGAGAACGCCAACAACTGGATCATCGAGCGGAACCATCTCTATGGCGTGCATCGCCACGGGATCTATGCGGATCGTGCTTACAATGCCTCCATCAGCGACAACTATGTGGAAGGCTTCGGCGAAACCGCCAATGTGGGAACGTATTACGGTGTCGCTGTAGGGTTGAACGGCGGTGCCACCAGCTACATCTACAATAACCACGTGTACAACTTTGGTGGCGAACAGAGTGCCACCTCGACGTATCACTATGTCTCGGTGGTCAAGGTCAACTACGGGACCGCGACGGCGGAGGTGGTTGGCAATCTGGTCCGTGGCACCTCGACGACTTCAGCGAGTTACGGATTGTACTATGCCAAAGGGGCCGGGACGGCGCTCACCGTGAACTACAAGGGCAATCAGATCTCCAACGTGACCACGCCCAGGTTTTCTGGGACAGGAGTGACCATCGTTTCCCAGAATTCAGGTCTGTAATCAGAGTTTTTGGCCCGAAGATGCAAAAGAAAATAACCCAAGGCAGCTCTGCTGCCTTGGGTTTCTTGTTGTCGGAATTGTGTATTAGGAATGGGGTGGAAAATTTCGAGGTCCTACAGCATCACACACAACGTCAATTCACATTGCAGGGCTAGCGATATCACTCCCGTAACATGCTGGACGGAAGTCCTCATGCGCGTCAGCAAGCCTGATTGATTTGGTTCACGCTCACTGCCGGGTTGGAGTTCCAGCACTTTACGCCGGTACTGCGTCGGTGTTTCACCCATCGCACTCTTGAATTGGGAGGTGAAGAAAGAACTGCTCGAGAAACCGGTTTCGTAAGCGATGCTGGTGATGTCCTGATCCGGGTCTTTCAGCATCTCGCAGGCTTTATACAAACGCACCTGCCGGATGAATTTCTGCGGGGTGGTGCCATAATTGCGCTTGAACGTGCGTTGAAACTGGCTGGGTGAGAGATGGGCTATGCGCGCCAACTCCTCGATGCGCAAAGGCTCATGAAAATTCTTCTGCACATGGCTGATGACATTGGCCAGGCGCATCGAGGGCAGCACGGATTCCTGCGCCTGCCGGGAATGTAACCGTGAGAGGTAGGTCACCAGCAGCAGGAACACGCCTTCGATGATCACCTCATGCCCTTCGGTGTGCCCGTCAAATTCATTTTTCAAAGTCGCCAGCAAGGAAGACGCATACGCGAGTTGCTCGGGAGCGAGTTGCAGCCGTTCATTGAAGTGATCTCCGGGCGCAGCATCGGGTTCGCAATCGAACAGCGCGTGGTACCCCATCATCTTATCCAGTGCCTGGCGCCCACGCAGGAATTGATCAGGATCATACTGGATATTACAGAGCTTTAACCCTCGTGCGTCCTTGAAACCATGCCGGGTGTTGCCGGAGATGACGAAGACGTCCCCGGTCGCCAAGGGATAAATCTCCCGCTCGGTGATGTGCTCCCCTTTGCCGCCCAATACCAGCACGAGCTCGCAATACTCGTGCGAGTGCATCTTGAAATCGCCTTCATGGGTGACGAAGAGGATGTTGAAACGCAAGGGGAGGCGCGGCATGTCCTCGTCAAAGGTTCCGTAACAACGCTGCTCCTTGGGCTGTCCCGTGCGGGTTTCCCAGGCTATGCCGATTAGTTCCGGTTGATTCATGGCCGTGACATGACGCCAGCACTTGGCCCGTTGCCTGTGCAGATCCACAAGGTTGCACGAAAGGGTCTTTGGTTATACGGCTGACCCAAGCAGCAGGTGAGGCATTTCTACAAGTGAGTGACGGGAATTATTTCACACCTTTTGGCTGAATGCAACTTCGCTTGGTTATCTATGAGCGACATATGCTGCTAAACTGTAAAAAGTTAGCAGTATCCTGATAGCGTTTTCTCCTCCGCCTCTGCCATTCTGAGGACACTACCAATCCGCTTTTCGGGCTGCTCCGTGTGACCATGGCGCGCCTGCCAAAAGAGTCTGTATGCCTGTGGTGCAACATATTACGAGCCGGTGCGGCCTATGCCTGGCTTTGGTTTATGGAGGCTCGGTCGTCGTTCTGGCCCACGATGCTCCTCCCGCTGAATACCGCGCCATCGTGGAACGGAACGCGTTTGGACTGCAACCCATCCAGCCGGAACTGCCTGGACAGAACATGCCGGCCAAAGATCTTCCGCAGTTAAAACTCACGGGTCTGTATGCACAGGGGGAGCGCACTCGCATCTTCTTCACCAAAGAAGAACGTGGCCGGCCAGTAGAGTATCACTCCGCATGGAAAGGCGAGACAGTCGGTGGAGTGGAGTTTTGCGAGGCTAACACGGCGGCCGGTTCCGTGCGTGTCCGTGTCGAAGATACTGATCTGTTCCTTTCGTTCTCCGGTCAGAAAGCCGCCGAAGTCGCCGAAGAGAAGTTTGTGGACGACCACGCACGCGCCCACGAGATACGGCTGCTCAAGGAACAGGAGCGCGAAGCCGCGGAAGCCAATGCAGCAGCGGCAGCGGCGAAATGACGACGTTCCCAATTTCTCCATTATGAAAGCCAAACTGTCTCTGCTTGCCGTCGGAGTGATGGCGTTTTCTATGGGTTATCCGGCGCACGCGGAAGTCCGCTCGTTGACCTTGGGCATCAATGTGAATTGCCCGCCCGGACTGGGAGAGTGCTGGAATGTAGGCATCGGCGAAGGCGTGGCAAGAATGTCTGCGATCGCTTCCATTGACGAAGTGGCCGACGGCATCACACAGACTGCTGTGGTCCGCACCAAAGGCGGACGACTGGTCAATCTCGAAGTGCTCTCGCAACACATCGTCGATATCCAGTTAGGCGCGCGCCTCCGCAGCACAGAGGCGGTGGTGGATGGATGGCTGGAACGCCGCGATGGCGATGTGGTGCTGAAGATTTCCGGCACAGAGGAAAGTGTTTTGCTCGCGCCATTGACCAAGAAAACACAATGGGATCGCAAGCAGAACAGCGAGTTCGCGGCGACTGAAACCGAGCAGAAAGCCTTTGAAACGTTGCTCGCCAACTGGCCGGGCGGACGTCAGGCCGTGCGCATCATCGGGCCTTTGCGTCCGGTGAAGCAGGGTGGCGAAATGATTTTGGAAGTGAGGGAAGCCTATTGCTTTGGGGAAGAGGCACCCAAGTTCACGGCTTTGGATATCGGTATCCGCGTGAGCAGCCCTTACGGACTGGGAGAGCCTTGGTCAGAAGCGCGCACGACATTGTTGAAGTTCCCCGGCATCGCCAGCGTTGCCGAGGTGCCCGACAGCATCAATTCTTTGGCACGCATCCATTCGCAGAACGGGCTGGTGCCTGACCTGGTGGCCTTGGGCACGCAATTGGGGCGTATCGGCATTGGCGCAGAGATCAGAGGAGTTGAGGTGACGATGGATGGCACCATCATTAAACAAAATGGCCAGCTGGCGCTCAAATTGGAGGGAGTTTCGCAGCCGCTGTCACTGGCTCCGATGAGCCACAAGATTCAATGGGATTTGCGTCAGCAACGAGGTGCGGCTCCCGCTGTGAGCGAACGAGAGGCTTATCAACGCCTTTTCACTATGCCACTGCGTCCGGGCATCCCAGTGAAAGTTACCGGCCCGCTCGTGCAAACAGCGGACAAATGGACGCTGCTGGAAGTGCGGACGTTTGAAGTGAACCCGCCCACAGCCGCGATGATCGCTGCCGGTAAAGTTCGTGACGAGGCCCCCCCAGCCATGCAGGGAAGCCCTCGGGCCATTGCCCGTGCCAAAGGCGTCGTGTTTTTGGATTGGGATACAAGCCTGGAAGATGATGTGGCCGGCTATCATATCTATCGCAGCACGAAACCAGACGGCCGCTTCACAAAAGTGAACCGAAAACCGGTGACGGCGAGCGAATTAGAATTGCCCGGTTCACGTTCACCACAGAAGTATTTCTACGCTGTTACTGCCGTTGACCGAGCGGGTAACGAATCCCCACGTTCCGCGGCGATTGATGCCCGCCCTCCCGCAGCACCGAAGCATCTCTTCGCCCGCGCAGGGGACAACGCGGTCTCGCTCGAATGGGACGTGCCCAAGGTGACTGACCTCGATAGCTACAGCATCCGGCGTTCAGAGCAGGCCGGTGGGCCTTATGCGGTGATCGGGGTGGGCATCACGTCGTGTGCCTATGTGGATCACGGAGCGGAGAATGGCCGTACTTATTATTATATCGTGACAGCGGTGGACAGCTCCTCGAATGAATCCGCCTTTTCCAACGAATTTTCCATGACTCCGACCCAAGTACGGAAGCTAGCCGCAGTTCCAACGGCTGACAGTTTAGCGGCCCGTTAGCGCGAGAAGCCTTCCGTTATCCCGATTTTCCAGACGCTAAACGTGCCGCGTCTGGGGCCGGTCCGTGCGACGGCATTGTCCATGGCGCGAAACAATGCAGAACCAACACAATCGCATGAACCAAACACACCTCACACCTCCTGAGCCGAGGACGCTGACGTTGCGACGGGCCCTTGCCCGCCTCAACGTTTGTGGCTTGCTGGCCGTCGGCGCAGGCTTGCTGGCCAGCCCGGGCTCAGCCGAAGCCAACTCCACTGTCGGTGCGTGGACGACCTCCACCAACTGGCCGATCGTCTCGGTACATTCCACCTTGCTACGCACGGGCAAGATCATGTTCTTCCCATATAATGACGATCCGCGCTTGTGGGACCCGGCTACAAATGGCTTCACCACCTTGCCGAAGGCCACGTACAATATCTTTTGTACCGGCCACTCTGCCTTGAGTGATGGACGTATCCTTTATACTGGTGGTCATGTGCAGAACGGCTGGGGTTTGAACGACGCCAGCTATTACGATCCGATCGCCAATACGTGGACGCGCCTGACGGACATGAACAACGGCCGTTGGTATCCCTCCAGCACCACTATGGCCAATGGCGACGTGCTGATCACCTCGGGCAGTTACACCACAAATTATGCGAACAACACGCTGCCGCAAGTATGGCAGGTGGGCAGCAGCACGTGGCGTAACCTCACCAACGCCAACCTCGGCTTGCCCCTGTATCCACATACATTCCTGGCTCCGAATGGGCGGGTGTTCTTTGCCACCACTACGTCGCGTTACCTGGACACGGCGGGTGGCGGTGCATGGTCCACGGTAGCAAACAATATCGTTTCCGGTCGCGACAACTACGGTTCCTCCGTGATGTATAACAACGGCAAGGTGATGCGCGCTGGTGGCGGTGATCCGCCGGTAGCGAGCGCCGAAGTCATCGACCTGCATGCGGCCACACCCGCCTACCGGTTGGTCGGCTCCATGGCAAATGCTCGTCGGCAAAACAACCTGACCCTTTTGCCGGATGGCAAAGTGCTGGTGACGGGTGGCTCCAGCATGGCGGGCTTTAACAATACCACGGGTGCTGTGCTGGCCGCGGAGATGTGGAATCCTTCTACCGAGACGTGGACCACGATGGCCAGTTATACCAAGTATCGCGGTTATCACTCCAC
>JAJNBN010000205.1 GCA_021156225.1 Verrucomicrobiota bacterium
GGTGCTGCGAGTGTTGCCGGTGAAATTGCGGGATGCGGTCTATGAGATGGTGGCGAGGAACCGGCATCGGTTCTGGGCGAAGGATGAGGTGTGTGCGTTGCCGAGGCCGGAATGGAGGGGGCGGGTGCTGGCGTGAGAAGGGAGGGAGCGACAGGCGAGGGTGCCTGTCCGACTATAGGGCTAGCTGCGCTACCGTCCGCCATTGGCCTTCGGGTAAATCACTTACGGTGTAATCGCCGAAGTGGCTGCGGTGGAGATTGGTGACGGGGTTGCCTTGGCTGGCAAACATGCGCTTCACTTGGTGATACTTGCCTTCGATGAGTTCGAGGCGCGCGGTGTTGGGGGAAAGGATTTCGAGTTTGGCGGGGAGGCAGGGTTTGTCTTCGTCTTCGAGTTGCAGGGTGCCGGCGGCGAAGAGGTTCACGAGTTCTGGTTTTAAGACGCCTTCCACGGTCACGTCATACACCTTGGAGACTTTGTGCTTGGGGGAGGTCCAGCGTTGGACGATCTCGCCGATGTCGGTGAGCAGGAGCACGCCGGTGGTGTCTTTATCCAGGCGGCCGATGGAGGTCACGGGCGGATTGCGCTGGAGCCATTGCGGCGGCAGGAGGTCGTAGATGTTCGCCCCTTCACGGGTGTCATGGGAGCAGACGTAACCGGCGGGTTTGTGGAAGAGGACGAGCAGGCCATCGGGGGCTTCGATGGGTTTGCCGTCGATGAGGATGTCGAGCGGGTCGGCCTTGTCATCGGCATCCTTCGCCACCTTACCTTTCACGGTGATGCGGCCCTGGCGCAGCCAATGCTTCGCCTCGCTACGACTGCCGTAGCCGTAGCGTGAAAAAATCTGGTCGAGGCGACGCGGTTGCACGGAGGGAGGTTAAAGGGGAAACATCGAACATCCAACATCAAAGCCGGTTGCACCGGCGGGCCAACTAATGAATGACCAATGACTAAATCCGAATGACGAAGGAATGAGCCATGTCCAATGCCTGTTGTCTAGATGCGCGTAAGATCAAAGATGGTCGAAACCCGGGACAAGCACTGCTTTCCATTGGGGGAGTCGGCCTTCTGCTTCTCATTTGTTGGCAGCCCGAGTCCTTCCCAAAAGAGCTGTGAATCGAGTGCGAAATCTTTGGCCGCAACTATGGCTTCAACATCCTGTGATTGATAAGCGGCCAACAGTGTTTCGAGGGCATGTTCAGGGGAGTCAAAGATGGGACTGGTGATGCTGTTTGTCCTCAGGGGCGGACTGGAATCTTGAGGTGGAGGACTGGGTAAACTGATCAATATCACCACCAAGATGAGGCCGCACAGCAGTGCAGCACGGGCTTTCTTGGCTGGTGTCCACTGCTGAGATAGCGCTGAAGGAGACATCATAGAGAAGGGACAAAGCTCAAATACAAAGCTTCATGCTCCGAAGATATTAAACCTTGAGCGAGGCGCGGAAGCCGCGGGCGGCGTAGTAGGATTGGGCGCCGTTGTGGCCGACGAAGACGCGGCCGTAACGACGATCACAATAGAGTGCACCATCAAGGTCTCTGATTTCAGTAGGTGTTTTTATCCAGCTCGAAGTTTTCGTGTCGAAGTCACCCAGTTTTTGCAGGGCGAAATATTCTGCTTCCGTCAGCAGCTCGATGCCCATGGTGGTGGCCAAGTCGATGGCGGTGGTCTTTGGTTTGTGTTCTTTGCGGGATTCCAGGCCTTCGCGGTCGTAGCAGACGCTGACACGGCCTTTGGGGTTTCGGCGGAGCAATCGAAGAAGGTGTATTCGCCAGTCTTTTTATCGTGAGCGACGACATCGGGTTCGCCGCCGGTCTTTTCCATTTCGTGGAGGGACCAGAGTTTTTCGGGATTGGCTTCCAGTCGTGCTTGCACCTTGGGCCATTCGAGGCCTTTGTGGCGGTTTTGGTTTTTCTCGAAGCGCGCTTTCAAGGTGTTGAGCAGTTCTTCGCGTTGCTTGGGTGTCAGCTCCTTTTTGGTTCCAGTGTCTTTCATGTGAGGTTCCTTTCTCTAAACTATAAATGACTACGCCAGCCGTTGCTATTTCTTCTGCTGACGGAGGTAGGCGGTCACGGCCTGGCCGAGTTGTTTGCCGACAGTGCGGTAGCCTGCGGTGGTGCTGTGGGGCGTGTTCCAGGAGGTTTCGAGGCAGGCGGCGACGGTGTCGGGGTTGCCGTTCGCGGTGACCCACATGCCGCTGATCTGTTTGACGAGCGGATGGTAGCTGGCGCCGGTGGTGCGGGTTTTCTTTTCCACGGGGAGCGGGCCGTTTATATGCGTCACTGTTTCGGCGAGGAACTTGGTGCGGTATTCTTTGGCTTGGGGCGTGAGATTTTCCTCGGGGCCGACGAAGAAGAAGGGCTGGCGATCGTTGGGGGCGGGATTGTGAAGATCGAGGAAGAGGCTAAGGCGATTTTCTTTCGCAAGGGCCAGCAGGCGTTTTTGGGCGGCGGCGACTTCGGGGTAAACGGGTTGCTCGGCCCAGTCGCGGTTGTGGTCGCGCGGGTCCGCTTCTTTGCCGCCGTTGCCGGTGGCGACGTTGTCCACATCCATGATGGGGATGAGGAAAATCTCGGCATTCGCACGCAGCCAGAGAGCGTCTTCATCCTCGCTCACGAGCCATTCGGTGAAACCGCGGGCGACCCAACTGGCGCCGGATTCCCAGGCGTGCTGGCGGGCGTGAACCCAGATGACGGGCGGGTTGAGAATTCTGGATTCGTGGACGTGCAGGCCTTTTATGGTGCGCTTTTCGCGGGTAGTGGCGAGTTCGAAGATGTCTGAGTCGGGTGATTTTTCTATGGCGTAGTCGAGGAGTTTATCGGTGTCACGCGGGGTGAAGGGCGGGCCCCAGGCGATCCAGAGCGGGCCGCCATTGCCGGTGACGGTGTAGAGGATGCGTTTGTCCACACGTTTACCGGGAGCGGTGTGTGACCAGGTTTTCTCATCGGTGGAGAAGGTGGCGCGGTCGGGCATGGCCCAGGAGGCGGCGAGCGGGTTTGGGGTGAGCTTGCCGTCGTTGCGCGTGGGCTTGTTGCTGGCGCCGAGATCGAGGGTCAAGGTCTCATCCTTTGCCACGCCGTCCACGCGCAGATACCACCAGCAGGCCCAGCCGCGTGCAGGATCGCCGCCGGGGGTGAAGCGGATGGTCTTGGTGGCTTGGTCGATGCTTTCGATGGTTGCGGAGCCGCCTTCGAAATCAGTGCGGGCTTTGACCTCGGCGGCTTGTGCGAAGTGCGGCAGCAAAGACACGAGTAACAGGGTGACCAAGATATGTTTCATGCGTTCCATGCCGATCGGTGTCAGGGGTTTCAGAGGCGTTCAGCATAACGGAACGGAAAAAGAAATCGACAGGAAAGACATGGGGATAAGGAGAGAGGTGAGCGTTTAGTGAAGGATGTGGAATATTCTTTTCTCCCGCGCGCAACGGCGTAATTTTCAGACAATCATTGGCAGCTCTGAATTCTATGAAATCCAGAAACCATGCCCGGTTTTTCCTTTTCGCGCTGATGTCTGTCGTGTTCTGCGCTTCGGTACGGTTTCAGCTCCTGGTGGCGGCTGATGCCGCGACGGCGGCGATAGAGAAAATGCCGCGTCCACAACGTCTGGACGCTTATACGAAAGCGGCCAACGCCAGCGGACTTTCCGCCGCAGACCGTCAAGTTTTCATCCAAGGGCTCGCGCGGCATGCGAAGGATGTCTCGCCGCAGTATCAGAACACGCCGCTGCCTTGGAACACCGCAACGTGGATGAGCCTGTTGCGACGGGGCTGGGAAGCAGCGCCAACGGATGCGGGCATCGGACTGGCGCTGGCGCGTTTGCACATCGATGCACGCCAATACTCGGCAGCCCTGCCGATAGTCACGGCGCTGGACAAGGTGCATCCGGATAATCACGAGGTCAACGCGTTCCAGGTCTTTTGCCAGACCACGAAGGATGGAGCTGCCGTGGCACCTCCGGCGGGACCGTTGAAAGTCTTTCCCTTGCATTTCGTGGTCCTGACCAAGAATCCGGCGGCACATCGGGTGGCGACCCGGGAGCAGTGCCGGAAGGAGTGCGACATCTTGAACGCGACCTTCCGCACGCGTGAGGGCAAGGAACTGGCGCGTTTTGTGTTCAAAGGGTTCTCCTCGTACGACGACATCAAAGACTCGGCCAGCGCATTGATCCGCAGCGGCGATGCGACGGCGCCTTTTGATACGGATGCGGTGGCGAGGGATTTCAATGCGTGCAAGGACCGCAAGGTGCGCGATCCGGAGGCGATCAATGTATATGTGTTCGACAGTTACAATCCGCAGGCCAAGTTCGGTGACCTTACTTCGCACGGCAAACGGAATTCGAACCGTCCTTATGTGCTGCTGGACTGGGAACGCCTGGACAACAAAGTGCAGAATGCCGAGGCGCATGAGATGGGGCATGCGTTCGGGCTGGAGCATGTGGGTGTGCCGGGGGCGGTGGGAAAGACTTCTTCAAACATCATGACGAGCGCGAGCGAGAATTTTGGCAGCGGAGGTTTGCGTGATCTGGGGTTCAGCGAGGCACAAGCGGCGGTGATCTTGTTCCATGCGCAACGGACTTATGAGCGGCTGGGGCTGGGGAAATAAAGCCCTGCCTTGGTCCTCGAGTTAAAGCGGGTCGCAGACCTGCGCTAGGGCTCCGGGCTCAGTTCGCTCGCAACGGAGTTTTTGGCTCTGGGATAGGTGGACCTCCCCGATTGGAGTCCCGGGGTGAAACGGCCCAGCAAGATTACTTTGATTCTGGTAAGGCTGGGCCTTTGGATTCGGGGATGACGAGTTTCTCCAAGTTGATGCGGAAGGATTTCAGGTTTATGTGGACGGTGAGTTTGTGCGGTGCATCTGCGTCGTGGGTGACCATCCAGTCACGGTCGGAGGGGACGCTTGCGGTCTGGAAACGGACGGAGAGGATCGTCCCAGGACTTTTTACAAGTCCTTCCATGAAGAGATTGAGAGCAACGGTTTCGCCACGGTAGTTGAGTGAGGTGTATGAGTTGACGAAGCGGCCGCCGAGGAAGGTGCAGTTGGTGTGTGTCAGGGCGTCGGTCATGCTGGTGCGGACGGTTTCGGGGAAGTCTTTCGGGAAGGCGAGGCCGGGGGTGTCGAGATTGCCAGCCAGGGCGAAGGCGTTGGTGGCCAAGGCGAGCGTGAGGAGGAGGCTGGCGAAGAGGGGAAGGCGCGTTTTCATGGTGTCGATATCTAGTATGACACGGGAGAGGGGGAAATCTTAGAAAGTTTTACAGGGAAACATCGAACATCGAACGCCCAACGTCCAACATCGAGAGGGGAAAGTCTGAGCCTCGTCCTACGGTTATTCTGGCGGCAGGGTGGTTTTTCGAGCTTCAGGATTTTGACTTCACTCAGGCAGCAGCAGGAGTCGGTGGCGTTTTCTTCCGGTAGAATCGCACGACGAGCAAGGCGGCTATCAGGCTGAGAAACCAAAAGAAGAGGAAGGGGATGGCTGCGCCTGAGATGATGTAGGCAATATTACCTGAATAGTCGTCATAGCTCAGCAGGGTGGTGAGCAAGGCGGTGATGAGAGAGGTGAAAAGGGCGATCCAATATGAGGGCTTCTGCTGCCTGGTGAGTTGGCGGCGGCACAGCAGCACGGTGGGAACTGCGGCAGCAGCCAAAATGAAGGCCAGGAAGAGGAGCATGGCCGCAGGAGTGGCCCACTCGATGGGGACTTCGGGGTTGGTGGATGGGGCCATGGTTCGATAAGCGGTGGGCTTATTTCGGGCTGCTTTTCACCGGGTCATTTTTAACAGCGTCGGCATCGATACGCACATTTTGACCGTGAACGAACTGCCAACCCAGGGGGCCTTTAGCCAAGACATAGGTTTGCTTGGTCTGAGCCTTGGGCATGATCTGGCCGGAGGGCGTGGTAAAGCCATCTTGAGTAGTCGTGACTACGGCGATGGCATAGCCGCTGCCGAGCGGGCGGGCTTCGATGAGATCCGTTTTGAGGCGGCAATCCTTGAACATGAGATCGTGGAAAATGGCGTGTGCCTTCACGATGGCATCGCGTCCCTGCCAGTGCATGCCGACGACATTGATGAACTGCGCATCTTCCCGAAATAGCGTGGCGAGGAGTTTCATGTCGTGCGTGTTCCACGCCTGCTCAAAGCCCATCACGGTCTTCCGGACTCCGGCTTCATCCTCTGAGGAGAGTGCGCTGGAAGTTTGGGCCGGACGTTCAGGTTTCGACGTCTGAGCGATGGCGGGTGGGGCCGTGAGGGAAAATAGGACTGTCAGCAGAAGTGCCGTTGCGAAGGTGGTGCTGAAGCTTTTCATTTTAACGTTTTCATCCGGTTGTGTTTATTTGCGAGAAACATGTTCGCGGGCTGGTGAGCGACAAGCCATCTGCGAGCGAGATGATTTTCAGGGGTGAGTTTTTTACGAACTCACTCTGTCTTTTTCACGGGGCTAAACCAGACATTAATTGATTTATCCTTGATGGTAGGTGAGCGGGCGTGAGGATGAGGGAGCAGGGGGTCTCGTGAGGTTTTTTGCCGAAGTTCGGCCTCCAAAAACATCTAAGCCGGTTGCATCGACGGGCCAATGGGGGAGGAACATCGGGCAGCGAGAGGAAGGGAGTTTGAGCCTCCTTACGTCGGCTGCTACGAAACAAGGCAGGCTGGGCCAGCATGGGTGAAGCTGGTCGCTATCAGCCAGAATGTCAGCGGCAATAAATCCGGTCTTTTATTTTTAGGGCGATGCTGACGGCCAGATGGGAGTCAAAGTCAAAGGGGCTGTTTTTACCGGAGGGATTGTAGATGGCGTTCAACGCCTGTTTGAATTCGGTGATGCAGCCGGCCTTTTCGGCCTGCTCTGCTTCCGCTTCAGAGCGAAAGAGCAGTTGGAAGGTGGGATAGCTATAGCTCCTGCCCGTTTTCAGTTCGGGGGTGGGCAGATTTTTTGAAGCAAAAGCCGTCTCTAAAGCCTGCAAATAGGCCTGACGGATGCGCATTTCCCGCTTTTTAACGATAGGTCCGGTCAGGCAGCTCCAAATGCAGAAAAGACATATAATGCCGATAGCATAGCGCCAGTGGTGTATGTGGGCCAGATAGCCCAGAAAACTAATGCCGACGAGCAGCAGCAAGTATCCGAAGCGCAATAGCCTTTCTTCAGAGGAGGGAGTCATTAAGGATCGGCAATGACTTATTCATAGCGGAAAGTGAATTTGGCGTCGCGGAAATCTTTCCCGATTTCTTTGCGCATCGCTTCGGGCCATTCGGGGTAAGGGGCGGGGTCCGTGATGGCTTGTTGGCACAAGCGGGTGGCGGCTTCGCTGACGCTGGTTTCCTCGATTTTCAGGTCGGAAACATGACCTTGGGAATGAAGCCGGTAGCTAATTCTCACGGTTCCAGTTGGGGAGTTGCGAAACTCATATTTGGTGACTGCTTCAAACCAGCGCGTGCGGATCGCTTCGACTACCGCTTTATCGTAAGACTTGTAACTGATGCCATCCCAAGTGAACGAAGGGACATCAGTTGGGAGGGAAACGGGATTTTTCTGAGGTGCGGAAGTCGTGATGCTATTATCAATTGGCGTGCTGGTGCGGCAGCCAACGAGGGCGGTGGCCAAAAGCAGCAAGGTCACGTTGCGGGCAA
>JAJNBN010000206.1 GCA_021156225.1 Verrucomicrobiota bacterium
CACCCTGGGTGACGAGTAGAATTTCCCAGTGCATTTATAGCGCCGCGGTGAAGAGCAGATGACAACCGGCCTCGAATGCGGTAAACCATTCTCATGTCTGCTTTGCTCATTTTGCTGGCCGGTCTCCTTGGTTTTTCCCTCACGGGCTGGTCACAAACGCCGGCTACCAAACCGTCTGAGCCGCTGACTTGGAAAGCCGGTGTCGCCACCACCATCATCACCCCGGCCACGAATATGTTCATGGCTGGCTACGCCTCGCGCAACAAACCTTCCGAGGGCAAGGCGCAGGACCTTTTCGCCAAAGCCCTCGCCATCGAGGATGCGAATGGCTACCGCCTCGTCTTCGTGACCGTCGATCTCATCGGCATCCCACGCAAGATGCGCAAGAGTCTGGAGACCCGCCTGCAATCCGCCCATCAACTCCAGCCCGAGCAATTTCTCCTGAACGCCTCGCACACCCATTGTGGTCCTGAATTCCGCCCTGGCCGCACGCCTTCCGACGAGGTCGGGATGAAACCCACGTTGCCCGGCGATCGCTACGGTGATGAGGTGGAGAACCAGGTATTCGCCCTGATCGGCGAGGCTTTGAAACAACTTGCCCCCGCCAAGCTGGCCTACACCCGCGCCCGTTGCGGCTTCGCGATGAACCGCCGTTTGCCCCAGCCGAACGGCACTTATCGTATTGCAGCGCATCCCGAGGGTCCCGTGGATCACGATGTGCCCGTGCTGCGTGTCGATGGCGCGGATGGCAAGCTCCGCGCCGTGCTCTTCGGCTACGCGTGCCATAACACCACCCTGAGCTTCTACCAGTTCTGCGGTGATTACGCCGGCTACGCCCAGGAGTATCTGCAAACGGACAATCCCGGAGTGACCGCACTCTTCCTCACCGGTTGCGGTGGTGATCAGAATCCCTATCCGCGCGGCACCCTTGATCTCGCGCAGAAGCATGGCCGCTCCCTTGCCACTGCCGTGGAAGCCGCTCTCGTGGCCACGGCCAAGCCCCTCACGGGTTCACTGAACTCCGCCTACGGCGAGATCCCGCTCGCCTACGCCACGCCACCTTCACGCGAGGAGTTCACCGCGCGACTCGCCTCAAAGGACAAATCCGAAGCGACGCACGCGAAGCGGATGCTGGAGCGGCTCGATAAGGGCGAAGCGCTGCCTACGACCTATCCTTATCCCATCCACGTCGTGCAGCTTGGTCACGAATTGAAACTCATCGCCCTCGGCGGTGAGGTGGTGGTGGATTACTCGTTGCGCTTCAAGCGCGAGTTCGGCGGCGCCGGTGCCGTGTGGATCGCCGGTTATTCCAATGACGTCATGGGCTACATCCCCAGCGAACGCATCTTGAAAGAAGGCGGTTACGAAGGCGGCGAAGCCATGCGCCTCAGTTCCAGCCATCCCGGTCCCTGGGCCAGTGGCCTGGAGGAACAGATCGCGACCAAGGTGAAGGAACTGGAACGTGCGGTCCGGCCAAACCGTTAGCCCGCGACGCTCACGCCTTCGCGACTTCCACGCGCAGCAACGAGTCCAGGCTGTGCTTCTTGATGCCGAAGAAGTGTTTGAACTCCTCGATCTTTTCCTTCGCCGCGTGATTCGTGAAAGGCTCCCCATCCCGCACCGCCGCGATCATCAGATTCTTCGGCGTATGCTCGGAAGCGACGAACTCGAACACCTTCGTCTTGTACCCCGCCCATTCCAGATACAGCGCGCGGAGGCCATCGGTGGCCCACTCCGCCATGCGTTCTTCCATCACCCCGTGGCGCAACACCGGAGCCAGCACCGTCGGATGCTGCAATTGCGGGCGCACTTCTTTGTGGCAACATGGCGCCACCACGATCAGCTTCGCGCGCATCTCCACTCCGCGCCGGATCGCTTCATCCGTCGCCGTGTTGCAAGCGTGCAGCGCGATCAGCACCTCGATGTCCTTCACTCGCACCTTGTCGATCGCCCCTTCCATGAAGGTCAGTCCCGTAGCATTGATCTCCTTCGCCAACGCATTCGTCTTCTCCACCAAGTCCGGCCGTGATTCCACGCCCAGCACTTCCACTGGCGAATGCTTCGTGCGCCGCAACCAATGCCACGCCGCGAACGTCAGATAACCTTTCCCGCAACCCATGTCCGCGATGTTCAGCGGCTGACCCGGCTTCCATCCGCAATCATCCAGCAGATGCGACAAGATCTCGAGATACCGGTTGATCTGGCGATGCTTGTCTGCCATCGAGGGCAACACCTTGCCCGTCGGATCCACCACACCCAGAGCCACCAGCCAGTCATTCGCCGTCGCATCCAGCAAGCGCACCCGCTCACGATCATGCGAGCCTGAAGGCGCCGTGGCCACTGCGGGCTTGTGATTCGAGAGCTGCGGCTGGCCGCCCTTGCGCGGGAAGTGCAATTGCCAATCCTTCTGCGTCGTGCCCAGCAGCGCATTCTTCCACGCCCCGTGCAACTGCTCCTCCAGCCAGATGGTGCCTTTCTCCAGCGGGATGTTCTTCGCGATGTCATTCGTCCGCCGCGTGAAGGTCATCGCCAGATGCGGTGCCTGGCGGATCTGCACCCGCCGCACCGTTATCCGCTCGATGCCGTCATCCGGCTCCGTGGGCCCGGACAGGACGAGACGCACAAACGTGCCGTCCTGGAGGCTCGTTTCCGTCTTCGCGATGAACTCAACTATCGGATCAGCATTCTGCATGTGGCGAACACTCTAACCAATGTCCGCCAAATGGAAAGCAGACGCTTTCACCCCCCACGTCGCCGTCCCGCGTGCGGGATGATGAGGCGGAACGAGCCTTAGATTGGTAAGGATGAGTTCCACCTCGTCCCAAACTAAACCTTGAGGCTTTGGCGAACCAACAGCAGGAACATGGAGACGTGAGCGCTTTACGAATGCCCCTTTCTTCATTCTCCCTTCTTAATTCTCCATTCCCCGAAGTGGCCTGCCATCCAGTTTGTTCAATGTGACACTCTCACAGTTGCATCCTGTCCTGCGGTACTCTAGCAACCAGTCCACACCTCCCGCACCAAACCCTCGCCAGCCAACTCCACAAAGAAATACAGCTGAAGAAAATCGAATGTCCCGCCGAAGCACAGAGCTTCATCTCCCTCTCCTCCATCGATAGATGGAGGAGAGGGCACGGGGAGAGGAGGCGCTGAGCACCCCTTTCTTGATTCTCCCTTCTCAATTCTGCATTCCCTTTAAGGAACTATGTCAAAGAGCAATGAAACCATCCGACCCCTGCAAATGTATCTGATTCTGCCTCCTCACTACAGGGAGGCTGAACTTCAGCCGCTGTCCAAGGCCAGGCCGGTTCCGCAGTGGCTACCAGAGATTCCCCGGTTGGTCATATAATCCTATGCCGCCCGACGTCCCGTTCCCCCTCCGGCTTACGGACCCTGATCCATACGCCCGATACACCCACATATCCTACGAGACAGGCCTTTCATTTCCCTCTCCTCCGGTGTCGGAGGAGAGGGTCAGGGAGAGGAGGCTTTTCCTTTCGGACTTCATACCTCTCACCTCGCCCGTCCCTTAATGGTTCCATAAGGACTGCCACCTCCCCGCCAACGCAGGACATAACAATGCAATAAATCGCATTACCATGCTTGATGACTTGGGATTCTCCAGAGGCTGCCTGCCGCTCCGATTGAGCGCCAACCTCTGTTCCACCCGTCCTTTACCAACAGCGAGCTGCCAGCACTGAAAATCCTACCACAAAACCCCGCCATCACAATAAATTTTTCACATCCTAAAAATCAAATTACCTAATCCGTTCCCGCTCAAAAACTTGCACCAAAAAAATAATTTTACCCCCATCTTCCCGACTCGAAACCGAAAACGAGAAACCAGAAACCTTTCCCATTCGCTTGACCCCATTCGTTTGAAAAACTTCCCCCTCGCCTTGTCCCTCTTGTTGATCCTGCCCACACCCTTTTCCCTGCCTCCCTGATCCCCTCCTTCGCGAGCCAGTTTACCTCGGCAAACCGTCATGGCGGCACGACGCGAAGGTAGACGTGGGTGCAGCGCCGCGAAACCCACGGACCAACGCCCTCTCCCAAAATCAAGTCGCGTAGCGACGACCCGCTCCTTAACCGTCCCGCCTCGTTTCCCCCGTAGCGCTTCAGTAACTCCAAGCTCGACAAGCACCACCGCCTTTCCTACAAACATTTGACAACCCATCAGACCGCAGTTTTGCAGCTCCCTTAACTGTTAATCGGCTTCACGCGTATGAAGATTGATCCGCAGAGTGTGTATGTCGGCATGGGAGTAGTAGGCGCTATCGCCGGTGGCCTCGGTATTTTGCGTCGTCGCCTGTTGCGCGTCTTCGCTTGGTGCTTGGCCGGCTTTCTTGTCTTTGAGCTGCTCTGCTCCCTCACCCGCTCGGAGTTTCTCGCTCCTGTTTGGTGGGCAGTTCACCTGCCGTCAATCATAGCTCTTGGCGGGGATGAGATTTTGGAGCGTCATGGTGCAGTTGTGAGCACTGTATTTCATCTCGGAGACTTTTTCCTTTGGTCGGCACTCATCACGGGACTATTTTGGCTTGGAGACAGAACACGGAGACATGAAGCTGTCGCCTAACCAGCACGCTACAGCGAACCGCCGCCCCGCTTTTCAGTCGAACGGTTCGAGTAATTTGTCAGCGATTGTTGCAGCCGACCGGGCGTTTCCGGCGGCGGTCGCTGACCTTGGTCGTTAGGCGGCTTGCTCACGAGAACACATGGAAGCATATCCAATACAAATCGGTCTTACCGAACGCCGCGACATAATCCTCGCGCAAGGGGACGGCGAGCACGAGCAGGTGATTACCCTTTCACCCGACCAAGTTGAACAGGTTGTCGCCGCTCTTCGTGTGGCCGTAGAGACGCTCGGGAAGTCGAAAAGAACATCATGACCACGCCGCCTAACCATGCGCTGCAGCGAACCCAGCGGGATCGCTTTTGTTTTCAGTCTTGCGTTTTCAGCGCCGGGTCGCTGCGCTTGGGTCGTTAGGCCACTCGTATGATTCCACGCATCCACACTCTTTCACTCTGCTTAGTTGCCATGCTGACTTTGGCTGGTTGCGCCTCAACTGCCGACCTAGCCAAGAACGAGAGCAGCACCTGCGGGGTTCACAAGTCCGCAATGACGACTCAGGTGGTTGACTGCGCGCCCGGCGGGAACTCGGTTTACAGGCCGGAGTATGATAAAGCTCGGCGGACTCAATTTCCCCACCACGGACGCATTCATTTCTCTGAGGATCACGGTTACATGTATGCGCGACATTTGCGGACTTACGTTTGCGCGGAGTGCACCAAGGCGCACGACCAGTGGCGGACGGAACACCCAAACAAATGACGACACAACGGCCTAACCATGCGCTGCAGCGAACCCGGCGAGAGCGTCGCGGTTGCAATTGTTGCGTCCCGTGCGCCGGGTCGCTGAGCTTGGGTCGTTAGGCGTATGAGCGCACCCGCCACGAAAACAGGACGATGGAAGCGGTTCATCGCTATCGGCGTCTGTGCAGGCGTGTTGCTTGTCGGAGTAGCTATCGCGCTTTGCTACGCGACGCGGCTTTCATACATTTACTGTCTTTCTCGCGAGAAGTCATGGTTGGCGGCGAAGACGGAAGCCGAGCTTGATGGCAGGATGTGGGCCTTCTACACCAAGCGAGCGATTGCCCCGTCGGACTCAATGTGGGGTAAGAGATACGCTCTGAAGCCAGACGAGCGCATGATCCAGTATCTCATATTCGCCAAAGAGCCGCTGGACGTTGTATTCGACCGCGAGTCCCGAGTCGTTGCCGCTTTCACATCATACGAATGACATCACATGCGCCTAACCATGCGCTGCAGCGAACCCGGCGGGAGCGTCGCGGTGGCCATCGTTGCGTTCCGTGCGCCGGGTCGCTGAGCTTGGGTCGTTAGGCCGCTTCGCACGCCGTGATCAAAGAGTTCAAAAAGCTGTTGGATGATTTGGCTGATGTGCCAGTTGCTCAGCACCGTGAACAGATAGACGCCGCGATAAATGACGCGAGGGATTTGATCGAGCACGGCGAGGAGGGCGTAGCCCTAGAAAACATTTGCCAGAATCTTTATGAGTGGGATTTTCCGTTGTCTCGCGCACACTACGAGAGACTTCAGCAGATAGGACGACACTATGGTTTTGAAAATCACACATGGAGTTTCTTGGCGAAGATTGTGGCCTAACCAATCGCTGCAGCCAACGCCGGATGGCGCTGGCATCTCCGCATTCGCGGGCTACGTAATTGATCCGGCGTGGCTGAGCTTGGTTCGTTAGGCGTCGCTACACGCACTGTGTGAATGAACCCGAAGATCGACTTCCAACTTGTTGAGGTGCTTGCTGATGGTCGCGTCACCGGTCGCAATTGCGGCGCGGATGCACCCGTGGGCACTATCTTTTCCAGTTTACGTCGTCGCGACTTTCCTCCTTTCAAGCCTGGTGAGAGTATCGCTGACCCTGACCTTGTTTTTGTTCGCGAGATTTCTCTCCGTTTGGACGCTGTCGAGATGTATCAGCGCCAAATGGACTTCGTGGGCAGTGGCCATACCGCCGCGCTCAGTCTTTCCGGCAGCGATTTGGCTGCCGTCGCCGAGTTCGTATCTACAGCACCACAG
>JAJNBN010000207.1 GCA_021156225.1 Verrucomicrobiota bacterium
GTCATGCTGCACCTGTTGAAGCTGATCGAGCTGCAGATCGGGGTCAGGAATCGTGAAAATGTCGCCCGTTTTGGGCTGTTCGTAGACGAATACGCGCTTGCCGTCCTGCCGATGCTGGCTCTGGATCTTCAACAGCCGTTTGCGCTCCAACATCACGGCCAGGATATAGCTGGCGGCCATGTATTTCGGGTCGTTCTGTTCCAGCAGCTTGCGCAGGAGGGATTCGGCGGTGTCCTTCTGGATGGCCTCGGGAGCATGGGCTGGGGGTGCGTGGTAAACGCCCTGCCAATGGGAGATGAAACCCTTGCGCTCCTTCGCCCCGGTGGCGAACTGCTCCTGCCAGCACTTGTCGCACACGTCCATGCGCTGATACTCGTGCTTCTCATCGCACAAGACCGTGTGGTACGACTGCTTGTCAGCAAACTTCTGCTGGCACGCCTGACAGTGATGCGCCCGTGACTGAATGTTCCAATCGATCATGGAAAATGGTTGTTTAACCAACTGCTCCGCTTAGGATGCTTCGCCATTATCGCCTGAGACAAAACGACTTCAATCCATTTCATGAACGCGGAACTTGAGATCAAGCTAGCCCAGATACGGGCCGTTATCAAAGCACAGAAGGCTGCGGGTGCCCTTTTCGGCCTGCAACCGAACTTCTCCTGGCTCGCCTGTGGGGGCGAGGCTCACATCCCGCTGAACACCGACAAGTCGTTCGGCCAGCTCCTCATCACGCCCAAGGGCCTCTACGTGTTCGCCACGCGCATCGAGATGCCGCGGCTGTTGAATGAAGCCCTCAAGGGGCTCGGTGCGAAGCCGCTGGTGTATGAGTGGTTCGATGGTGTGGGCGCACTGGACACGCTCAAATCTGTGGTGGACCCGAAGAAAGTGCTTTCGGATAACGGTGAATGGGGCACACAAGCGCGTCCGGAACTCTTCGCCCCGCTGCATTACTCCCTGCAACCGGTGGAAGTGAAACGCTACCTCGCGCTCGGCAAAGCGACGGAAGCCGCGATGAACGACGTGTGCAAGGCCATCAAGCCGGGCCAGACGGAGTTCAATCTGGCCGGTCAGTTGGCCGAGGCCGCCTGGCAACGCAACCTGACGCCCGTCGTGCTGCTTGTGGCCACGGACGAACGCGTGAAGAATTTCCGGCATCCCTTGCCCACGCAGAAGAAGCTCAAGAAGTATGCGATGCTCGTCCTCTGCGCGCGCCAGCACGGCTTGATCGTGGCCATGACGCGCCTTGTGCATTTCGGCAAGTTGAGCGCGGACTTGCAGAAACGGCATCAGGCCGTTTGCGTGGTGGATACCGCCATGCATCAGAGCACACGCATCGGCACACCCGTGCGGGAAGTGTTCCGTCGCGGCACAGCAGCCTATACGGAACAAGGTTTTCCGGATGAATGGCACCTGCATCATCAAGGCGGGCCATGCGGTTATCAGGGGCGTGATTATCTCGGCTCACCCACCGCGCAAGGCGTGGTGCTGGAGAACCAGCCCTACGCGTGGAATCCCTCCATCACTGGCACGAAGAGTGAGGACACCATCCTCGCCACGGCCAAGGGCCCGATCGTTGTCACCGAATCCCACGATTGGCCGCAGATCGCGGTGGAATGGGACGGCAAGATCGTGAAACGGCCGGATATCTTGGTGCGTTAACGGAGTGTGCGAACGTTTTATGGTGGTAGGGCCCGCTGTCCTCAGCGGGCCGCCGCCAGAGCCAAGCGCATTCGATTGCCTGTGACTTGATGACGTCAAATAGCGTCGTCATCACCACTCGTGAAAATTTCCTTTCTCCGGACGTTACTGCGTCCTTAGCCCAAGGAAATCGTATGCTTCGACAACGGCCCGCTGAGAACAGCGGGCCCTACCACCTCAGGCTTTTTGTTCACTGGCTTGCTCATCGTCACGCCTTGCCGCTAGGCTCCGTGTGTCATGCTCACCGCCATCCTCAAATTTCTCAGCCCGCTGGCACATCCGGTGTGCCTCATCTGGCTGGCGTGTTTGATCGGCGGCGTGGTCGCGTGGCGTAGGAAGCAGAAGGCAGGGATGTTTTTCCTGCTAGGCATCGCGCTGTTCATCTCCTTGGTGGCCAGCCGGATTCCGCTGTATCTCATGGGCCGTCTGGAAGCGCCTTATGCTTATGTGGACTTGAGCAAACTGGAGGCAGGCGACGCCGTTATTCTGCTCGGTGGCGGCGCAGGTTTTTCTAAAACGGAACCATTGGGAGTGAATTTTAACGAAGCCTCAGACCGTGTCTTCACCGCCCTGGAGATCTTGCGACTCAGCAAAGCACCCGTGCTGGTGCTAGGCGGCGGCGGTGATCCGACGGACAGTCAGGATCTGAGCGAAGGCAGCACCGTAAAGCGTTGGCTGGAGAAGAATCTCGCGGCCAAGGTGGAGATGCTCGAGCTTACCGCGTCTGGCAGCACGCGTGACGAAGCGGTGAAATGCGCCGCATTGGCCAAGGAGCGTGGCTGGAAACGCATCTATCTGGTAACTTCCGGTTTTCACATGCGCCGCGCGGAAGCGACGTTTCATACCGCGGGTGTGCCGGTGGTCCCCGTGGCGTGTGACTTCATCCGTTCCGGAATGCCGAACAAGGAAGGCTTTAGTCCATTACCGTGGCCGCCGGGCTTTGAGCTGTTCAGCCTGTATGCTCACGAGCAGGCGGGCTGGGTGGTCTATCGGATGCGCGGCTGGATCAAGCCGGAGGCGGTAAAGCAACTCTAGTCAGGGGATGGTCACTTCACCGGTTGTGCGGAGGTGATGTTGGTCTGGATCAAGCGTTCCACGGCCAGATTATACGATGTAACATAGTCCCGTGCTGCCTGCTGGAACTTCTGTTCAGTTCCGGTGCTCAGCACATCAGACACGTAGTAAATCACCTTGTGATGTTCCGTCTGGTAAATCCACTGCAACGAGTAACCGTTGGTGATACCCGGGACACTCATCGCGCTTGGCCGTCGAACTATGTAGAATTGAAAGTCCCCATTGGACACTGCTGTGGCGGCGTCATGTCCGGGTGAAGCTGATCTGAAACGTTCGATTTCTCTTTCGAAAAGCTCGTCATTGGACCGTTGCGAGCGCATAGGCTTTGAATTCCAATGATCGTGATAAAGGAACAATCCCAACGCGATCAGCGTGCCGGAGGTACAGATGATGGCCCACTTGATCTTCACGGAGTTGATGATGTTGGCACTCTGTTGGTGGGGATCAACTTCTCCAAAGCCAAGTTGTATGCCTTCGCATAGGCGTGGGCTACGCGGTTATACTCCGCCTCCGACTTGCTGCGAGAGTAATCCGATGTGCCCGAGATCGGCCGATACAGCTGCCGTTCATACACATGCTGGATGGTATGCCGGTTGGTAATGCCCGGTAATGACCAGCCGAAGCCCATGACACTGTAAAACCAATAGTCTCCTTTGGCAGCAGCCATGGTGGCGTCCTTCTGCGCGTCCGAGTTGCGAAAGTCTTGAATTCTTTTTTCAAACTTCTGCGCCACATCCCGTTTGGCCCGCCAGACCTGCCATTGCGGGTGATACCAGATCGCCAAGTTCACCCCAATCAGCAGCGCGACAACGCAGATGACCACAACCTTGGCTTTCATGATGTCTGATTTTCAGCTTATCACACTCAATACCAAATTACAGGGCAAAAATTATTTGGCTTCAGCAGAATTCGTCTTCAAGTGCTGCAAAAGCAGTTTGTTATAAGCCTTGGCATAATCGCTGGCGATCAACTGATACTTGAAATGTTCCTGGTCGCGCACGGCATCTTGAGTATCGGGGATGATATAGACATTTGTTTCCGTGAAATTCATCACTCCCGGCACGATCAAGCCCGCTCCCATGATGCCTCTGAAACGCGTGTCGCCTTGGGCCACTGCACTGGTTAAATCGACTTGGGGATCAGCGGCGGCCAGGCGTTTCAGGTCAGGATGGATGGCCGTCACTTTGGCCTCTTTCTCAACTTGGCGTGGTTGCTGCCGGGAACAGCCCGATAGCAACCCACAGGCAATCGCCAATAACGCAAAGCGAACTGTTAGCGATTGTTTTAGCATACGGATGCATCAAAAATTCCATGGCTTTACGCGCATTTAATCCCAAGGTCTGCGCCCCGCCAAGCGAAAGCAACCGTGGATAAATGCGACATCTCTTTGAGCCCGGTTCACCGCATCCTTGATGTCCCCGGCATGGACGGCTAGCTTGCGCCCGCGTGATGCCACTGGCGGCCATTTTTGCTGTTGCCTCGCCGCTCTGGCTGCTGGGAGTGATGCTGGTCCTGTCCGTCTTCACGTTGCTGATCTACCGGCGCACGGCTCATCTGCCTGTGGTTGAGCGCTGTCTCGCTTTGACCTTTCCCGGCGCTTTGACGTTGAGCCTGGGATTGCTCCTCAATGGGAGCGCCGCCAATGCTGAGTTTAACTGGAGTTCTGTACGCCTTGCCCCAGCTTTCTCCCTCCGCTACGGGCAGACAATCTATCCCACGCTGCAGGAAGGGCCCGTGAGCGGCCATATCTATGGGCCGATGGCCGCAGCGATGTATCTGCCCACAACGGCTTTTGATTCTCCATCCGGAGCGATCCGGATGGCCGGGTTTCTGACGGCGGCCATGTTCTTTCTCCCGATGCTGGCTTTTTTTACGCTATCAGGCGGAGGCTCGCGACGCGGATGGCTCTGGGCGTTCTGGGGATGGCTGATATTTCTCCTGCTGGTGTTGCGCTCGGATGCATTGAGTTACAATGCCTTCCTGATCCATGCCGAAGCACCCGCCTTAGGTTTCACGGCGGCCGCTTGTCTGGTTCTCTGGAGATCCCAGTCCCCAGACGGCTCCCGGTGGCACTTGCCGCTGGCGGCATTGCTGGCTGTGCTGGCGGTTTGGTCCAAGCAGACTTTGCTGCCTGTGATGGTGGCCTTGCCGCTCTATTTGGTATTCAATCGCGGATGGACGATGGCCTTCCGTTTTTGCGGGTGGCTGATGGTCGCGTTGTTGGTGACGGGCGGCCTCTTCGCAGCTTGGTTTGGCGCGGCGGAATTGTGGCTGAACCTGATTGCCATTCCGGGAAGGCATCCTTGGCTCCGCTCGCTTACGGACACGTCTTTACCGTGGATCTATGAACCGGATTACGGTGCGCGTCTGGAGGTACTGTTCCAAGCCGCACTCGGGTTATTGCGAAGATGCCTCAAAGCACTGCTGATCCTGAGTGTGATCGTCCTCGGACAATTTTTCCTATCAACATCAACTGGTTCACCAAAAGAACGGATTCGCGAATGGTTCCGCCAACCTTGGGGATTGTGCTTTTGGGTCGCCTTATGGCTCGCACCTACCGCCCTGCTGGGCCGCGTGAAGGCGGGCGGCGACAACAACGCGTATGGTCCCGCCACCTGTTTTGTGTGCCTGTGTGCCTGCGTCTGGTTGATGCACCTCTGCCGCAACTACTGTGCGAAGCGACCGATCGTCGGTTTGAACCGGATGGTCTGGCCGGTGTTGCTCGGCATGAACCTGGCCAGCGCGTGGTTTATTATCACCACAGCGGAAAGTATCGAGGCCCGTGAGTCCCAGGCGATGGACTTGGCGGTGAGCTATTCCCGCCAACATCCAGGCCGGGTCTATTTTCCGTGGAATCCGCTGCTGACGCTCATGTCCGAGCGGCGGGCCTACCACTTTGCCTACGGGGTCTACGACCGCTCGCTGGCCGGGAAGCCCGTGAGTGCCGAACATTTCTGGGCCGGATTGCCAGCGGAGGTCGACGAAGTGCTTTACGCTACCGGGGATGAACGGATGCTTCTCGCCGGCTACCTGACAAACTTCACGCGGGAAGTTCGTTTGCCAGAATTGCCAGGGTGGGTGATTCTACGTCGAGATGCTGGCCGTCTGCCTGGTCAAAAAGACACTCGATAAAAAGGCAACCGCCCGGTCGGGTTGATGCGCAAACTAGTGTATGTCCACCCCCAAGCAAGGTCCGTCGCCAGCCAAGCCAACGGAGCCGAGTTCATCGGTGGACAAGATGTTCCTGGCGAAGGCGCTGCTGCTCGTGTGTGCGCTCCAATTCTTTGCCCTGTCCTATTTCATCTACGACAAGAAGAAGAACCGGCCTGTCCAACCTCCAAACGATACGGTGCTGGGCGTCGTGACCAAGGGAACCTCTGCAAACACCGACAATCATTTCCAAGGGAACGCCGGTCCGTGGGGTGAGCTGGAGTATGTACGCATCAACATCGTGTCGCCTGAGGATTATCTGCCCGCACAGTTGAAAAACATGCCGCCGACGCAATGGCATTTCGCCGGTTATGACTCTGAAAAGCTGGCCAGTCTGATCCGGTCCTGCAACCTGCCCGCCGATCAACAGGCGGAATTGCTGGACCAGCAAAAGTGGACCGTCAGCGGCAACGACATCATCCTCACCCCGGCGAAGGAACTGGTGTTGGGCCTGCCCTCCTCTGCCCGCAGCCAGCTTTACTCCGTACTGGCGCAAAATCCCGCCAACCGCTCCCAGCAATGGCCTTATACGTTCCGTCAGAACGGTTTTGAAGAATGGTTTGAGAACAGCGGGGTTTCTCTGCCCAATCAGGCGCTGATCAAGAAGCTGACTTACCAGCGCGGAAAC
>JAJNBN010000208.1 GCA_021156225.1 Verrucomicrobiota bacterium
TCCGACTGCATCGCCCCCGAGGTGATGACTTCCATGGCGTCAAAGAGTTCATTCCTCAGCCGTACATGCTGGCCCGTGACCGGATTGAAATTCGTCGCCCCAAGCGGGATGAAGCCGCCGTGGAGATCGCGCGGATGATTGAGCGTGATGACTTGCACGCCCGGAGTCGCTCGCATGTTTTTCAACAGCACTGTCCAATCGTTAGTATTATAGTCCGCCACCGTGCTCCCGCTCGCGATGGGGAACGCATTGAAGTGACCGACCTTCGTCGTGACTTCATTGCCGATCACCGACGTGAAATGCTCGCGCAATTTGGTGCGAACAGCCGCCTCCGAATAATCCGCGTGATGATTGTGATCCGTGGCGACCGCCAGTTCGATGCCCTCTCCCGCAATGGTCAGCATGCGTTCATCGATCGTCGCATCACCATGCCCGCTATGCGTGAGCGTGTGGATGTGGGTGTCGGCGGCCACCCACCCTTTCGTGTTCACCTCGCGCCGGATCGAAAGGTTGACCGTCTTGCTTTCCCCCTTCGCGATGGACACCTGTTGCGTCGCCACACTGTATTCCATGCCGCGGGAGGCATAGACCGTATAATCCCCCGCGAGCAAGTTGATCTGGACACGGCCATCACGGGTATAGATCACACCCGGACGCGTGGTCAGCGCCATCGCATTCGTATCGATCACCGTAGCAGGTATGAACGCCGCCAACGCCCCGCTGGCATCCGTGATCGTGATACGGCAAGGGACCGGCCTGCCCTCCGGCGCTTCGTTCACCGTGAAGTCGAGAATCGATTCCGTGAGCATCCTTTATCACCTCGGCCTGGATCGGATATTGGGAGACCAAAGCCGTTTCCTGGGCCACCAGTCGTCCGATCCGTTTGCCATTCACCAACACCAGCCAAGAACCTTTCACATCCCGCTGTAGCAAAAACAAGGTGTGTCCATTGGTCGAAGCTTGCGCTGAAAAAGTGAGCTCGAGATTGCGGCCATAAGGTGTGCGACCGGCGAACTCCTCCCATTCCGGAAAACCTTCCACCCCCAGGTGATATCGGTTCGTGGATAAGGTCTGAAAGTCCCCGGCGAAAAGCGCGACACCCGAGAGGATGAACAGCAGCAGGCCCAGATAGAAACTTCGCCTCATCAAAAAGGCAACGTTGCCATGGCTGGTCTGCGAGCGGTTCACGATGAGCGCAAGCTAAAGGCTGTTGCCGCTTTTGTCCATGCGGCTGAGCGCTTCTTCCGCCAGCAGGCGGATCGCCGTCGTAGGATGCTCCAACAGCGCCTCCACCTGCGGAATGGCCACCGCAGCATGGCTGCCCAGATCACTAAGCTGACGCAGGGCGACTTCGATCATCGATTCATCCGGGTGCTTCAGCAGCGAAGCCAGCACCGGCACCGAGAACTGCGCTTCCGCCAGATCCAGTCGCGTGAGCGTGCCCGCGGCGTTCAATTGGATTTCCACCTTCGGATTTTTCAAGAGCTCACGCAATCGTGGGATGGCCGCGCGGGCTGCGGGTCCGATGCGGCCAAGCGCGACGATGGCATTCAACCTCACGGATTCATCCAGATCATCCAGTGCTAAGATCAGCGCCGACACTCCCGCCTTCGCTTCCGGGCCGATGAATCCCAATTCCCCCGCCCCGAAAACACGGATTGCCGGATCAGGGCTGCGCAAGGCCCTGAGTAATCCCGGAACAACGACCTCCGCAGGCGCGCCCAGACGATTGAGAAGATTGTAACAGTAACCGCGTACCACCCGGTCCGGATCAGCCAACGCTTGCGAGAGCATTGGTGCGGTGCCTTTGGCCTCCCCGCCAAGCAGAGTTATCTGCTTGGCCGCCGCCCGTCGCCAAAGAGCCGCAGGCAAAGTGGATGGCAGGCGATCACGAATGACTGCGGGCCATTTCTCTCCGCCATCCTGCCTCCATCGCGAATATACTGTCTCCGTTGTGAAAAGCCTGTTCGTCAGAACCGGGAGCGCATTCGTCCCCAACGCGATGAACGCTTGCTCCGCTTCGTCCCGCAGGAGCACATCGGACTTGGGATCGGCAATGACCTGCAACCACGCACTGACACTGCGCTGATTATGAATGGGCTCCTTCGGATGGCCCGAACGCCAGAGCAGGAATCCGCCCAAGATCAGCAAACCCATGAGGGCCAGATTGATCAGGCGGCGTTTCATCCCCGCAGGCTAACGGTTTTCCGTCGCAGATGAAACTGGTAATGGGCTGGCCGGTTGGATCGGCCCGTTGCGCTTGAAGATCGTAAAATGCTGGTCGAACTCCAGATAGGCGCGTCCGTAATAAAGAGGCGCTTTCTTCACCTCTTCCGAGACGTCGAAAACTTTGACCGCCTGATAGCGACGTCCCAGGAAAGAATCCTTCTTGGCCAGTTCCGGCTCGTACTCCACGCGCCGTAACACTACCCAATCTGGCTGCAATGTCTCCAGCAGCCGCAGGTCAAAATACCCCAGATAGCCCGTCTGCTTGCGTGCGGCGATGACCTCCGGAGAGGACAATCCCGGCCAGTCCAGCATTTTCAACTGCGAAAAATAACCGATATAACCGAGAGGTTCGAGAAAGACCGTATCCGTCGGACCCGCGGCATTCTCCCGCAGCCAGAGGCCCAACTGCTTCCGCAGCCCGTTCTCCACCAATATCTGCTGGGTGCGCATTTGCTTGGCCACCAAGGTGAGTGTGAAGAGTTGCATCAGGACCACCAACCCTACTACGACGCTCAAAACCGTCGGCAGCGTCCTGTGTGGGAAGGCATCTTTCCGGGATGCCAGCCATTTGGCCAGCCGGTCGGTCGCATCTGCCAACGGCAGTAATCCCAGCAAAGTGATGGGCGGCACATACCATGAGAATGGATGAGGTGAAACGCGGGTCAGATAATAATGGCCCATGACAAAAGCCACCGAACAGGCGCGTGCCAGTGGGCTACCACCTGGAATCAGCCAGTAAATCGCCGGGATCAGCGGCAGCCAACGCCAGAGCAACCGGCCGGCTTCGGGCCACGGCCCGTAAGCAGGCAATGCGGGAGCCAACGTGGTTGAGAGACTCGTTTGCTCAATCAGGATCTTGACCGGAAACGCGATGGCCGCTCGAAGATAGGCCAAGGCCTCGATATGCGGACGGCCCAGCCCCTTGGCCACGATCGTATTGGGTATAGGCGAACCATAATAGCTCCACGCCCACAACAACCACGGCAGATACAGGCAGGTGGTGAGTAGCCCGGCTTTGATGAAAATGGGGCCATGCTGGCGCAGAGAAGTTTTCCAGTTCCACCCGTGGGCAAATAGCGCGTAGCCCACCGCTGTCATGCCGATATAGATGAAGGCATCAGGTCGCGACCACATCAACCCGGCCCACGCGACGCCAAGCAGTTTCCAGCCCTCGTCACCGATGCGGACAAGTGCATAGAGAGTCAGCGCCAGGAAGAAGACGAGCATGGAAGTTTCCATGCCGTTGATGCTGTAATCCACCGTCTTGGCATCGAACACGAACAACCCGATCAGCAATACCTTGGCCCATCTTCCCCAGCCTGCGTGGACGGCCAACCGGTAAAGAAGCACCGCCGTCAGCCCCAGAAAGCTGCAAGCCACCATACGAAAAAGCCAGATGGCGATGGCATCACTCAGGTTCAGCGTCAGCGCACTGCAGGCGGCCGGAAGCAATACTCCCAGCGGTGAAGTGAAGGTGTGCACGCGTTGACCCTCGGTGAATACCAGACCTTTTCCCATCGCGAAGTTTTTGCTCGCGCGATAGGTGATGTAATAATCTTCCCAAAGATGGTCGCTATAGATAGAGAAGAGCAGCGCGACGCAGAAGGAGAGAAGAAACACTTTCCGCTCGATCCCCCATTGAGGCAGCAAAGACTTAAGTGTGTTGTGAGAATCTGACATAGTCCGCCCCTGCATGCCTCAACCGGAAACGTTTAGGCTCACGCTGTTGACGCGTCGAGAATAATCAGTGGGTCAGCCACGGCGTAATACCTGCCGTGCCCGTGGGGCCGGTTTCTGGTTTTGACAGACGGTATAATCTGACCGACGCTGGCTGTCGGAGCGCAGCCTATGAAAACGATTCTGACCGCCTTGCTTGGATTGTTCGCCCTCGGGGTTTCGGCCCAAACCGACCCCGCTAAAATCAAACCGGCGACGACTAACTCCATCGAGATCGCCACCCCACCCGTGACGGAAGGCACCGTGTCCCTGAAGGCCATGCAGTCCCTCGAACAGAAACCGCCCGTGCCGTTGAAGCCGAATGAGATCAAGACCGAGAAAGGCATTTCCAGCGGCGTGCTCCCGCAAGCAGTGAAGTCTGATAACCCCTTGCAACTCATAAACCCGGCTGCCCCTAAGGAATACGGAGAGGCAAAAGACAACACCGTTTTCGACGACCGCACTGGACAAGCCCAAGGCATCAAACTCTTCTCCTTTTCTTGGTTCAATAAGGACAAAAAGAAAACCCAGAAAACGTCCTCCCCTAAACCGGAGAAAAAACCGAAGGCAGAAAGCAAATAAGTGGCCCTGGCCCCTGCCCAACGCCCCGCTTGGCGCGCCTGGCTACCGCTCCTTCTGCTCTACGCCGCTTTACACTATCTCCTCCTGCTCATTCTGGATAGCGTCGTCTTCCTCTTCGCCCATTTTCCACCGCAGCTCATTGATCTCTCCCCGGTGGTCATCGCCATCACCTATCTGCAGCAGGCCCTAAACCTCCCCCGCATCCTGCTCCGCTACGTCTGGCTCAGCGAAGTGACTCCCGGCTGGCTCAACCTCCTGCTCACCATCGTGAACAGCCTCGTCTTCGGTGCGCTCTGGTTCGCGTGGCGCAAATGGCAGCAACGCCCCTTATAGCGCCTCTTTCAACCGGTTGAACGACACCGCCATCGCTGTGTAAGCCGCCACCGTCATCAGCAGGCGCAACTCCCGTTCGCTAAACCGGCAATCCCGTTTCGGATTATCCACACAGATCACCCCCACCGTCCGGTCACCCCATACCAGCGGCGCATACATCCCCACCTTCATCTCCAGCCGCCGCATCGACTGACTCTCCACGCCATCGATCACTTTTCGCCAGATGAGTGCCCGCCCTTCCTTCACCGCGCGCAAGGCCAGCGTGCGGCTCACCGGCGGATCCTCCGCGGGCAAGGACGCCGCGACCATCAATTCCGCCGTGTCGCTATTGATCAAAAGCACTGCCGCGCGCTCCACTCCCGGGATCAACTTCGGCAGTTGGTTCACCACATACTTGGTGAGGCTCGCCATGTTCGTCTGGCTGGCCAGCTTCAACGGCAGTTCCAACAGCAGCTCCACTTGCGGATCTATCTGGCCGCCCGCATCCGCCGCCACTTTGCCCAAGGCCGTTTCTTCCACCGCCAGCGCGGAATCCACGCTGATCTCTTCGTCATTAAGCGGCTTGGCCGGTTCCGCCTTTCGCGTGGGTGCCGGGCAGAGGACCTTCAAGGTCGTCTCGCCGATCTGTATAAAATCTCCTGGGTTCAACTGCCGCCGCAGCGTCAGCCGCCCTCCGTTTACGAACGTCCCATGTTTGCTCACCAAGTCCTCGATCCAGTAACCGTCCACATTCACCCAGATGCGCGCATGCGTGCGGGAAACCAAAATATCTTCCGAGAGATCCAGCGTCGGCGGCAGATACGGATTGGGCCGTCCGATGACCACTTCCTTGCCCTCGAATTCATACCGCTGCGTATCGTCGCGATACGTCACTTCCAGACGCAGCGTGGACGGCTTCAACTCGATAACGTTTGTGGTGCTCATGGGCGGCGTACTCTTTGGTGTTGCGGCCATACTAAACGCGAACCGAAACCGCTGGCAATCTTCCTTCTGCTCCTTCTAAAGTCTTCGCCATGGATATGCCTGCCACCCCCAATTCCGGCTTGAATGCCGGGATGCTTGTGGGCGGTGGCCGTTACCAGTTGCAGCGCATGCTCGGCCAAGGCGGCATGGGCGAGGTCTGGCTGGCCTTGGATTCGCGCCTGCGCGAGCAGGTGGCCCTGAAATTTCTGCCGCCCAAGATCCGTGCCGATGCCCACGCTCTGGAAGACATGCGGCGCGAGACGCTGAAGAGCCATCGCCTCTCGCACCCGAACATCATCCGTATCCATGATCTGTTCGAGTCTCCTGATGAAACTCCCTTCATCTCCATGGAGTACATCAGCGGGCAGAACCTTCATCATCTCCTCGCGGACCAACCCCAGGGCGTCTTCGTCTGGGATTACCTCCGCCCGCTCATCCAGCAACTCTGCGAAGCGCTCCAATACGCCCATGATGAAGGCGTCATCCATCGCGATCTCAAGCCCGCGAACATGATGCTCGATGCCAAGGGCCGCCTGAAACTCGCGGATTTCGGCATCGCGGCGCTGGTGACTGACCCCGCCCAACGCGATGCCATTCACCAGATCAGCGGCACGCTCACGCACATGAGCCCGCAACAGATGCAAGGCAAGCCGCCCTGCGTCACGGATGACATCTACGCCCTCGGCGCCACGCTCTACGAACTGCTTTCCAGCAAGCCGCCTTTTTATAAGGGCGACATCCTTGGGCAAGTCCTCGACCACCCCACCACACCCTTGCGCGACCGCCTGTGGGAATTGGCCATCGAGAATCCCATCCCGGACGACGTCGTCTCCCTCATCATGGCGTGTCTGGCGAAAGACCCAGCGCAACGCCCCCAAAGCGCGGCCGATATCGCCCAATGGCTCGGCCTGCCAAAGCGCGGCGCTTCTTCCGCCACCCAGACGATCACCCCGCCCACACCTGAACCGGAAGCACCCGCAGCACCTCGCCGCCGTCCCCTGCCCGTGCTCGTCGGCTTGCTCGTGCTCGGAGCTGTTGGCTTCGCCGCCTGGCAAGGCTGGGAAAAATTCCTGCGCCCGGCCAATCTGCAAATGGCGTGGACCGAACCCGCCCGCTGGCGCGTCGTCCAGGAAAGCGCCTTGCCCGATGCCTCCTGGAGTTTGCCGTGGGTGATGCCGGATGGCTCCAACCTTCGCGCGGCCAGCTTCAACTCTGAAGCCGGCGGCACGGAAGCCGTACCCTTGCTCCGCTCCAATCTCCGCTGGCTCACCCACCCCGATGGCCAAACATGGCAGCCCGGTCAGAAGGCTTTCCCCCACGGCATCATCCGCTGGAATTACGAATCCGAATTCGTCACCAGCCACGCCGTCGGTCAGCGTGATGGTGATGGCTGGATCGCCCGCGGTGGTCGCGGCCACATGGTTTACGGACCTTATCGTAAATTTCCCGGCGGCGATTACCGCGCCTTTTTCCGG
>JAJNBN010000209.1 GCA_021156225.1 Verrucomicrobiota bacterium
CATGACCGTTGCGTTGAACCTGATCTACAAGTTCTAATCTAGTACTTAACTAGATACTGAGCCCCTTCCTGCGAAAGCGGGAAGGGGTTTTTTGTTTTCCGGAATCGGAAAGAAAGTGAAGGTGAAAATGGGAACGGGCAGTGAACAGAGCGGGATTATTCTTCCTCAGTGGAAATGCCCGTATCACCACAAATGCCGCGTTTGCTGGTTGCCACAAAATCGATGAGCGTCAAAAGCTTAGGTGAAACAAACCGCTCCCGGGCCTTTTCCAAGGAAACCACCAGCCGCTCGCGACTGCGGAAGAGAAGGTGGTAAGCCTGCTTGAGCTGCAAACGCTCCTCGGCGGTAAAACCATTGCGCCGCAACCCAACGATATTCAAGCCGCAGATGCCATTGGCGCCGCGTGCGATGCAATAAGGCGGCAAATCCTTGCTGATGGCTGAGCCGGCCTGCATCAGCGCCATGGTGCCGACACGGACGAACTGATGCACCATGCAGTTGCCGGAAATGAACGCTCGGTCGCCCACCACCACGTGACCGGAGAGCAGCGCCCCGTTGGCCACGATACAATGATTGCCCAGTTCCACGTTGTGTCCCAGGTGGCAATGGACCATCAGCAGATTGTGCGAGCCGATGACCGTGTCTTCCTCCATTTTATTGGAGCAGTTCACCGTGACATGTTCGCGGAAGGTGTTGCCATCGCCGATCCGCAAACGCGTGGGCTCACCCTTGTACTTGAAGTCTTGGGGAACATCACCGACGACGCAACTGGCATGAAAAACGTTATTCGCCCCGGCGGTAGTCTGGCCGGTCAGATAGACGTGCGGTCCCACCTGGCAACCCGCACCGAGCTTCACGCCGCCATCGATCACGGCATACGGCCCCACCTTCACGGTGGAATCCAGTTCGGCTTTCGGATCGATGATAGCAGTCGGGTGGATCATGTGTGTGATCGAGTTCCGAACTGCTTACGGGAGAGCGGTGGCTAAAGCAATGCTGAATGAAGTGACAACGCCGTCTCTGCCGCCAAACTGTGACGAAAAGCAGGTGGCGGGCAGGAAGATTTTTTCATTACGCCAATTCAAACTGCGCGAGCACCGGCAGATGATCGCTCGGGAACTGGCCGTTCTTCGCGAAGGTCACGATCTCAGCCGCGAGCGGTTTCGCCGGGCCTTGGAAGAGCACCCAGTCGATGCGCAGGCCGTTCTTCACCGGCTCTTTGAAACTGTTCACCGTGCCCAAACCTTCACCAACGCGTTTCGGTGCAGCGGTCCAGCTATCGATGAAATTCGGCGTACTTTCCGTTAATAGCAAGTAGACGGGATTCTGTCCCGCTACGGCATTGAAATCGCCCATGAGAAACACGGGCAGATTGGTGCGCAGGGCTTGTACGCGCTCACGGATGAGGCGGGCGCTCTTTTCGCGAGCTTCCTGCACGCGATTATCGAGATAGGTGTTGAAGACGTAGAATTCTTTCTTCGTGCGGCGGTCGCGGAACTTCGCCCATGTCACCATGCGCTTGTCCGTGTTGCCCCACGTGGCCGAGCCGGTGACTTCCGGTGTGTCCGAGAGCCAGAAATGATTAAACTCCAGCGCCTCGAGTCGTTCGGTGCGATAGAAGATGGCCATGAACTCGCCGCGGCTGCCGCCGTCGCGGCCAAGTCCGATCCAGCGATACTCTGGCAAATCATCGGCTATGTCATTCAACTGGCCGAAGCCGCCTTCCTGAGTGCCGATGATATCGGGTGCGGTGGCGCGCAGGCATTCTTGCATCAAGGGTCGCCGTTCCGGCCACGCGTGCGGCGGGTAATTGCTCGCGCGCAGCAAGTTGTAGCTCATCACTTTGAGCGAATCGCCCGCCGGCTGTGCCGGCGTGTTACGGGTCGAGAACAACGAGGAAATTTTCATGACTTCGAGTTGTGCAGGAGCGTGCGCGATTTCACCGGGCCAGACAAGTCCGCAGTCCGGCCATTGTATAATCCACATCCGCCTCTTTAAAATCACCCTGTCAGAGCCCAAAATCACGTGGAGAAAACAGAGCCTTAAGTGGATTCCCTGCATGGCCCGCATTGATTCTGCTCCCTACGGTAGTGCGAGTCCCAGATGAAGAAACTACTCATACTTTTGGTCGTAGCGTGCGCCGTTCTCCGCTCCGAAGCCGGTCCCATCCGCGTCCTGCACCTCGGCAAGGAGGGCACGGACTCCGCGAAGCATGCGCATGTGCTCATGCGCGAACTGGGCCGTGACGCCATCTGGTTCGACTATATAAGCGATCCGAAAGCCGTCACGCCCGCCTATGTCGCGAAGTTCGACGTGGTGCTTTTCGATCCCATGCGGAATGATTTTCCAGTACTGAAAGATTTCCCGCTCAAACGGACCGTCGTTATCGATTTCTCCGGTGATGCGAGCAAGTGGGCGGGCGCTGACTTTCTGGACGGAGCGCGCACCAAGCTGGTGAATGCCGTGGACGCCAACCGGCGCGCGGAGTGGGAGAAGTTCCTGAATCAGCGCGAGCCGGAGCGGCGTGAGCCCAGCCCCACGGTGGCGAATTACGAAAGGCGCGCCGAACCGCTCACGCTGCAACTGCCCCTGAGCGTGAAGGGCAGTGTGGAACGCACGCAAGTGCCGGCGGACATGCGTCTGGAACTCTTCGCCGCAGAACCGGATATCGCGAAACCTATTTCCCTGGCGTGGGATGAACGTGGTCGCTTGTGGGTCTGCGAGACGCGCGATTACCCGCATGATGTGCGGCCTACGGGTGAGGGCAATGATTCCATCAAAATCTGCGAGGACACGAATGGTGATGGCAAAGCGGACAAGTTCACCATCTTCGCGGACAAGCTGAACATTCCCACGAGCCTCGTTTTCGTGAATGGCGGGGTGATTGTTTCCCAACCGCCGCGCATGCTGTTCCTGAAAGATACCGATGGCGATGACAAGGCGGATGTGCGGCAGGAGATCATGACCGGCTGGGGCATCGGTGACACGCACGCGCAGGCGAACAACTTGCACTGGGGTTATGATAACTGGCTCTACGGGTGCGTGGGTTATTCAGGTTTCAACGGCAAGATGAACGGGCAGGATCTGCGTTTTGCGCAAGGTACGTTCCGCTTCAAGGCGGATGGGTCCGCGCTGCAATTCCTTCATCAATTCTCGAATAATTCCTGGGGCCATAGTGCGAATGAGTTCGGTGATCAGTTTGGCGGCACGGCGAACAATGCTCCCATCTTCTATGGAGGCATCCCTGCACACCTCGTACCGCGCGGCGTGAAAGTGATGACGGCCAAGCGCATCAATGTGGAGGACAAGGTGCATACCATCACGCCGAACTTCCGGCAGGTGGATGTCTTCGGCGGTTATACCGCGGCGGCAGGCAGTGCTTTCATCTACTCCGGAAATCTCCCGGCGCGTGTGCAAGGCATGGCGATGGTTTGCGAGCCCACGATGAAGACCATTTCGCTCATGGATGTGCAACCCGAAGGCGCCGGCTATGTGGCGAAAGATGGTTTCAATCTCGTCGCCAGCACGGATGAATGGATGTCACCAGTGTTCGCCGAGGTCGGACCGGATGGTGCGGTCTGGTTTGCGGACTGGCAGAATTACATCATCCAGCACAATCCCACGCCGAGCTTTGAGCGTGGTGGCTATGCGGCGAAGACAGGTGTAGGTGGTGCGCATGAGAATCCGTTGCGTGATCACGCTCGTGGCCGAATCTATCGCGTTGTTTGGGATAGCGCCACGAAGCCGACCCTCACCACGCTCAAAGGTGCGAACACGACCCAGCTCGTGAGCGCCCTTGGTCATGACAATCCCCTCTGGACTCTCACGGCCCAGCGCCTGATCGTGGAAGGCAAGCTCACGGATGCGGCTCCGGCGCTGAAGCAGGCGATCACGAACAGCAACGTGCGCGCCGCCATCCATTCGCTGTGGAGCCTGCACGGATTGGGCCAGCTCGATGATTTGACGCATCAAGCCGCCCTGCTGCACAAGGACGCCGCTGTGCGCCGCAATGCCACCCGTGCGTTGGGCAATGATGAGCGGGCTCAGAAGATATTTTTCAGTGCCGGTGTGATCAGCGATCCGAACCCGGCCACCAAGCTGGCCGCGTTGGTTAAACTGGCGGAGTTCCCGACGGGCAAGAGCATCCAAACCGTCGTAGGGAGTCTGGCGAAGAACACCTCTTTGCGGTCAGATGAATGGCTGAACGATGCCGTGCGCCTGGCGGCCAAAAAGCACAATGCCGAGGTGCATCGGGAAGGGCCGAATCTGTTGCCGAATCCAGGATTTGAAGAGATCGGTGCGGATGGATTCCCCGTCGGATGGAAGCGCCGGGATTACATGCGCGGAGATCGGGCCGGTGAAGCAGAGTGGGCGCTGGTGAAAGGTGAGGGTATGAAACGGTCAGGCGAATCGGCCATGCGCATCATCTCGCGCAGCCGGAATAACAGCGCTATCGATACTAGTTTCTACACGGACGTCGCACTCAAGACGAACACGCAGTACCGGCTCAGTGCCTATATCAAGACGCGTGCGTTGCGTGGCGGGAAGGTGAGCCTGAATGATCACATCGGCCGGGCGGAGACGGACAAGGTCACGTCGCGTGAATCGGATTGGACAGAGGTCGAAGCGGTCTTCAACAGCCGGGAACGCACGCTGGCGAGCATCAACATCCTGTTCGTGGCCGCAGGGGGCGATGGTTATTTCGATGATGTGAAGCTGAGTGAATTATTGCCGCTGGAAGACGAAACAAAACTGACTGCGGGTGATGTGAAGCGAGGCGAGGAAATTTTCCACAAGCACGCGGCGGCGTGTGTGCTCTGCCACGCTTTGAAGGGCGAGGGCAGCACGGTCGGTCCGGCGCTCGATGGCATCGCGACGAAAAAGGATGCCGCCTACATCAAGCAAAGCTTGCTGGAACCGAGCGCCGTGCTCGCGCCCGGCTATGAGAAGCTGGAGCTCTCGCCGATGCCACCGATGGGCGATATCTTTAACGCGCAGGAGCTGGCGGATATACAAGCGTATCTGCAGACGTTGAAGTAAGCGGATAGACCCATTCACAAGGCGCCACCAGCGGTTGCCACAGCAACGACAGGCAATCTTGCCTGTCGTTCTTTTTATCTCAGCCGGCGCTTGACAGTGTATTAAGTGTACTATAGACATTAATACAGTTGCCAAACGCCGTGCCTTTCACCTTTAACATCGCCACCGGTTCCAGTGTCCCGATCTACAAGCAGATCGCGGATCAAGTGCGCCTGGCGGTGGCGAATGGGAAGCTCACGGTGGAGACGCAGCTCCCCAGTGTCCGCGCTCTGGCGGAGGAGCTGGTGGTGAATCCCAACACCGTCGCGCGGGCTTACACCGATCTGGCGCGCGAGGGGTTCATCGAGGCGCGCGCAGGCAAGGGCGTCTTCATCATTCCGAAGCGCAAGGTGATAAGCCGCGAGGAAGGCTGGCGGCGTTTGGAGCCGCTGATCGACGGCCTTATCGGTGAGGCGGCGGCGCTGGACTTTTCCCGTGAAGAACTGGAACAGGCCGTCCGCAAAAAACTTTCGCAGTGGAAAACCCCGCCCAACAACAAGCTATGAACGATTCATCCGTCATCCAATTGCGCGGCCTGACGAAATACTTCGGCAAGAGCCCGGCGGTTTATGAGCTGAATCTGGACGTGCCGCGCGGTTGCGTGTTCGCGTTCCTTGGTCGTAATGGCTCGGGCAAGACCACGACCATCCGCATGATGCTGGGTCTGGTTCCACCTACTCGGGGTGGCGGCACGGTTCTAGGCGGAGATATCCACGCGCTCACGCCGGAGATACGCGGTCGCATCGGTTACCTCACGGAAGAGCACCAGCTCTATCCGTGGATGACGGTGAAGGAGTGCGGCGAGTTTCAATCCGCCTTTTATCCGCGCTGGAACGACAAGGTTTTCCGGGGCGTGGTGGGGCATTTCAAAGTGAAACCGGAAGCGAAAGTGAAAGATCTTTCCCGTGGTGAACGTGGCGGACTCTGCCTTGCCCTCACCCTTGCGCCTGATCCGGAACTGCTCATCCTCGATGACCCGGCGTTGGGCCTTGATCCAGTAGCACGGCGTTCCTTGGTGGAATCGATGATCTATCTCACGCGCCGTGCGGATCGCACCATCTTCTTCTCCTCGCATGACCTTGCGGATGTGGAACGCGTGGCGGATCACATCGCCGTGATGGACCGCAGTGTCTTGCGTGCCTGTTGCCCCATCGACACTTTCCGCACCAAGGTGCAACACCTGCGGCTCAGCTTCCCGGGCGAGCCGCCGAAGCTGCCGCAGATACCCGGACTGTTGCAGGTGTATCGTTCAGCGAACGAACTGCGGCTCGTCTGTGTGGAGCGCAACGGGGCCACGCGTCAGGCGGTGAACAGCCTTTCACCCGCCCGGGTGGAGATGTTGCCGATCAGCCTGGAAGATGCGTTTCTGAGCTACTTGGGTGAGCACGGGGAGAAGACATTCATTCTGGCTGAAACGGAGGAAAAACCATGAAAGCGATGATCTGGAAAGAACTGCGCGAACATCGCGTGCTGGGTGGCGGACTGCTGTTCCTTTTCGTCTGCCTGCATCTGT
>JAJNBN010000002.1 GCA_021156225.1 Verrucomicrobiota bacterium
CCCCTTGGGCGTTGAGCGGGCGTTCGGCTTTGGTGATGTCCAAGGGGGCGTTGGGGGGTGGAGAAGTATTGGCGTTTTGAGGCGCCGAAGAAACGGTGGCGGAACTGGCTGAATCCACCGAAACCTCTTTGGCAGAGGGAGTTGTGCTAGGAGATGGAAGTTCCTCGTTTTCCTTGGGAGAGCACCCGCAGAGGAGGGATGCCAACAAGACCGGCAGAATGGTAAAGGCTGGCGTTTTCATTGGTTTACAACAGTGGTTATGCCACTGGTAAACCTGTTTTATCAATTAGGTAATAGGCATTTTGTGCTATGCTATTTATTAAGATTAAATGTTCTAATTAACAACAGCTGCGAAGAATGAGATTTTAATCACGACCTTCGGCTGATTATCGGGAAAAAGAATGCGCTTCTCCGGAAAAACGATGATTTTCCGCAACTAAAAGCCGGTCGAGGTCACGATAATATCTTCAAATAGAGCATGATAATGCTATTTGAAATAGATTATCTAATCTTAAATCCACCCACCCGTTGGGAAAGAAAATTTACTCCGTGCCCATTTCTTCCAATTTGACCGCCGCTGCCTCCCAGTCCTTCTGGGCTTTTTCCACTTGGTTGGTCACGTCGGACAGCTCCCGATTGATCGTCATGGCCGCGCCGGTCTTCTCGTAGGTCTCGGGCTTCTCGAGTTCCGCCGCTAGTTCCTTCTGTCGCGCTTCCAGCTTGGTGATCTTTTGCTCCAGCTCATTCACCAGTTTCTGCTGCTTCTTGCGCGCCTCGGAGCGGGCTTGGCGATCGGCGGCCTCCACGCGTTTCTGGTCCTTGCGCGGGTCTTCCTGCTTTGCGGCGGCTTTCGCCGCTGCTGCGGCTGCCTTCGCGGCTGCACCGCTGGCGCCACCGGCCGTCAGACCGGAGCGCGCGGAATCGGACTTGGATTTTTCCAGGTAATAATCGTAGTTGCCCGAGTAATGCGTCAGCACACCGGCATTCACGTGCACCACGTGGTTGGAGAGCGCCTTGATGAAATACACGTCATGGCTGATGAAGATGAGCGTGCCTTGGAACTGTTCCAGCGCATACACCAGCGCGTCGATGCTGGGCATGTCCAAGTGCGTCGTGGGCTCATCCATGAGCAACAGGTTCGGCGGATCCAGCAAAAGCTTCACCAGCGCCAACCGGCTCTTTTCACCACCGCTCAAAACTTTCACCGGCTTGAACACATCATCACCCCGGAAAAGAAAGCTGCCCAAAAGCGTACGGATGAATTGTTCAGTTACTTTCTGCGGCGTGTCTAGCGCTTCTTCCAGCACCGTGCGATCCGGCTGCAGCATCTCGATACGATACTGCGAGTAGTAACCCGCCTTCACATTGTGTCCCAGTTCGCGCTCGCCCTGTTGCACGGCCAAGGCGCCGCCAAGAATCTTCAACAACGTTGATTTGCCCGCGCCGTTCGGGCCCACGAGCACGATCTTCTGATCACGCGTCGCTTCGAAATCCACGCCGCGATAGATCACATTCTGTCCATAGGCGTGATGCACGTCCTTCAACGTGATGACGCGATGGCCGCTCCGTTGCGGCTGGGGGAAGGAGAAGCCGATCTGCGCCGTCGGATCATCCGGCAGCTCGATCTTCTCCATGCGGTCGATCTGTTTAAGCTTGGATTGCGCCTGCGCGGCTTTGCTCGCCTTGGCGCGGAAACGGTCAGCGAAGGTCTGAAGCCGTTCGATCTCCTTCTGCTGGTTCTTATAGGCGGCGATCAACTGCGCCTCGTTCGCCTCGCGCTGGACGAGGAACTTGTCGTAGTTACCGGTGTAACGGTATGCCCGACCGCCGCGCAGCTCGATGATATGGCCCACGAGCTGATTCAGGAACTCGCGATCATGTGAGATCATGAGGATCGCGCCATCATAACCCTTCAAATATTCCTGGAACCAGATGAGCGATTCGAGGTCCAGATGGTTCGTGGGCTCGTCCAGGATCAGCAGGTCCGGCTCTTGCACCAGCAACCGCGCAAGATGCGCACGCATCACCCAGCCACCGCTCAGTTCCTTGGCCGGACGATCAAAGTCTTTTTCACGGAAGCTCAGGCCGGCGAGGATCTTCTTCGCCTTGGGCTCCAGTTGGTAACCGCCCATCTCCTCATATTGCGCGTGCAGATCGTCATCATGCTCCAGTTCGCCCAGATGATCCGCTTCCCAGGCCTTGAGCGCCTTCTGGAGTTTCACGATCTCCGGAGAGATGGCCGTGGCGATCTCCAGCACGGTTTCATCGCCCACGGGCGCGCTTTCCTGCGGCAGATAGCCCACTTTGGTATTGCGCTGGAATTCGATGGTGCCTTCGTCCGGCGATTCCTCGCCCAAGATGAGCTTCAAGAATGTGGACTTCCCCGCACCGTTTGGACCCACCAGGCCCATACGGTTTTCACGGTTGACCTGCAACGTTACGTCTTCAAACAACGTCCGCCCGCCAAAACTCTTCGATACACCAGAAATAGTCAGCATGACACAAAGGCGAGGATGCTGCTTACACGGGACACGCAGGGCAAGGGGAAATGAGAGAAAAATGCGGCTGCCAGGAACGGTGATTTGCCCGATTATCGGCTGGGCTCCCCCTCCACAGCCCGTTGCATGCCCTTGTGGTAACCATCCACGATCACCGAGTCATACTTCACCGGCGGCTGGGCGGCGATGAGCCAATGGCCGAAATTGTGCTTCAACCAGCGCCCGCCCCAAGACCGGACAAACACCCCGCGATGCAGTTCGGCCGGATCGGGGAAGCTGTTTTCCTCTGTTTGAAAGGCAAACCGTGGCTCCGCCAGATCTTCCTCCGGGATGTATTGTGCGCTCGTGAGCGCCATGCCGACAAAGAGGATCGTGACAAAACGGATGGCCGCCGCCACCGCACCCAGAGGGAATTCCGCCTCCCCAAAGCATTTCGATCCCGGCAAGCCCTTCGCCACCGTCCGGCTCAGCGTCCAGAATCCATACGTGACCGCCCCGGCCAAGATCAGGTACACGAAGACAAAGGCGGCATTCGGCTGAATCTCGATCAGCGCGGCGATGGGCGCCCCAATGGGTTCGCTAAAAGTGCCGCACACGATGACCAGCGTGAGCCAGTGCGCCAAAGGGAGTAGCTCCACGGATAACCCCCGTTTCCGCCCATACAAGAGCCCGGAAATGATGAGTATCAGGATGACTATGTCGAACCCGTGATAGCGGATGAACCACATGCTGATCCTTGCTGCTGCCCAAGGATTTAATGACTGCCCCAGCGGAAGGCAAGCACTGAGCTTTGCCTGATCGAACTTCGGACTTGTCTGGTTCGTCAAAGGCGGTACACCAACTCCGTGCTGCCGCCGGAAATATTGAAAAAAACTTCTTCTGCCCCACTCCGTCGGCGAGTTCCCCCCAAAAAACTCAAGCGTGCGTCGCTCGCCGAGGAGCTGGCCGCCTTCCGTCAGTTCGGCACCAAGACCCGTCGCCTGGTCACTCGGGCCACCATTGGCCTGACGAAACACGCCGTGCCCACCTTCGTGAATGAGTTCTGGACCGCCCGGCAACGCGCCGCCAGCAACCTCCACGAGATTTCCTATCGCGCCTGCTTCAAGCCCCAGCTCCCGCGCTTTTTCATCGAGCGTCTGACAAATCCGGGTGATGTGGTCTATGACCCTTTTATGGGGCGGGGCACTACACCTATCGAAGCCGCCTTGCTCGGTCGTGTTCCCTTCGGCAATGACGTGAACCCGTTGAGTCAGGTCCTCACCCGCGCCCGTCTCATACCGCCCAGCCTGAAAGCAATCGCGGAAAGACTCGGCACCATCAATCTGAGAGCTGGCGGACGGCCGCCGAAAGATCTGCTCGTCTTCTATCACCGCGATACCTTGCGCGAGATCTGCGCGCTCAGGAAATACCTCCTTGCCCGTCGTGAAGAGGGCCTGCTCGACAATGTGGACGAATGGATCGCCATGGTCGCGCTGAACCGCCTCACCGGTCATTCACCCGGGTTCTTTTCCGTCTACACCATGCCGCCGAATCAGGCGGTCTCGGTGAAATCCCAACGCAAGATCAACGAACGTCGGCAGCAAGTGCCGCCGTATCGCGATGTGGTGAAAATCATCCTCAAGAAATCCCATCAATTGCTCAAAGAGATGAAGCGGGCAGACTTCGCGCGCCTGGCGGGCGTCGCGGGTCAGGCACGCTTCACCACCGCCGCAGCGGATGCCACGCACGAATTGCCCGCAGGCAGCGTATCCCTCGTCGTCACCTCACCGCCGTTCCTTGATATCGTCGATTACGCCACGGACAACTGGCTCCGCTGCTGGTTCCTCGGCATTGACTCGCAAGCCGTCAAGATCACCATTCCGAAGAAACTGGACGTCTGGCAGGAAGTGATGACCAACGTCTTCCGCGAACTGCATCGCCTGCTGAAACCCGGCGGTCACGTCGCCTTTGAAGTCGGCGAAGTCAATCGCGGCAAAGTGAAGCTGGAAGAAGCCGTGATCTCCTGCGGCCTCACCGCCGGACTGGAACCGCTCCTCGTCATGATCAACGACCAGGAATTCACGAAGACCGCCAACTGCTGGGGCGTGGACAACAACGCGAAGGGGACGAATACGAACCGGATCGTGGTCTTCCAGAAGAAGATTTAACCGTAGATGGACACGGATGAAGTTACCGTCCGGCAACGCATCTGCAGGTAGGGCTGGCTGTCCTCAGCCGGCCGCCGCCGAAGCCTAGGACTTCCTTTAACCCAGACCGCGCTAAGGTCAATACCGCCGGATCTCTCCCAAAATCAAAACAAAGCTTGCTGATTGCGCAGTGCTGGCCTTGTTCTATTCGGAAGAAGATTCGCAGTTGGCTTTATGCGATCTAGCATAAAGGTAGAAAGCGCATGTGCTGGTAGGGCTGGCTGTCCTCAGTCGGCCGCCGTCGAAGCCTAGGATTTCCTTCAATCCAAAATCCCACTAAGGTCAATAACGGTGGATCAATTCCTTCGGAAGCTGATGTCATGACCCTATCACAGTATCTCGGATATCACCTGCTCCGTCTCCGGCCGGCTGAGGACAGCCAGCCCTACCAGCTATTGCAGATTCGGTGGCAACCGGTCACTCGGTCGATATACCCAAGGCCAGTATTCCATCCGGTCACATAGATTCTTCCGGACTGGGTTCATCAGGATGTAGTTGGTTTTCTCCAGTTCTTCCTGTTGGTTCCGTAGGCGATGATCGAAGAAGTCACGCTGCCACTTGATACCCTGTGTCTGCGACAGATACTTCTTCCAGTTCAAGATGGCTGTTTTCAAACTCGAGTGGTCAGGAAAAGCGATGATGGCATGCAGATGATCCGGCATGAGCAGCAGCAAACGGCAATGCCAGGAAAGCTCCTCATGCTTAAAGGCAGCCGCTGCCAAGATGGCATCGCCCACACCGGCTTGGCACAAGCGATTTCGCCCGCGCTCTTCGCAATTGATCGTGATGAAAAAGAAACGACCGCTTTCCACCCAAGGTGGAACCTCATGCGGCAACCGTTTGCGCACCGGCAACTCCATCCCCAAAGCTTACCCATGATAAGTGAATTTTGAAAAGTCCAACTGTCGTAGGGCTGGCTGTCCTCAGCCGGCCGCCGCCGAAGCCCGCGACTTCCTTCAATCCGGATCACACTAGCGTAAATAACGCCGCATCCACGCTTCTAAAACAAACCGATGCCACAGTCATAACTCTAACGCCGTATCTTGGACGCCATCTGCTTCGTCTCCGGCCCGCTGAGGACAGCAAGCCCTACCAACGCTCGGCGTATTGTGCCATTCGCCGTTTTTGAATGCTGCAAACGGGCTGCGTAATGAAAATCTCCCTTCCAGCCGTTGACTTGCCGCTGCCGGGCCTTACATTCCGCCCACCATGTCGAAGGCGACGTCCCGGCCGGTCATCCGCTTGCGCGGGGTCCGGCATAATAACCTCAAAAATTTCGATCTCGACCTGCCCACGGGCGAACTGGTGGTCATCACCGGGCTCAGCGGGTCGGGCAAGAGCTCGCTCGCGTTTGACACGCTCTTCGCGGAGGGCCAGAGGCGGTATATCGAGACGTTTTCCCCCTACGCGCGGCAGTTCTTCGACCGCATGGACAAGCCGCAGGTGGACAGCATCGAGGGCATCCCGCCCGCCATCGCCATCGAGCAGCGGAACTCGGTGAAGAGCACGCGCTCCACCGTGGGCACGATGACGGAGATCTGCGACCACATGAAGGTGCTGTGGCCGCACCTAGCCCAGCTCCATTGCCGCCAGTGCGATCAATTTGTGCGCAAAGACTCGGCCCAAGATGTGTGGGAACGCGCGCGGGGTGAAGTGAGCGGAGCGAAGGAAGACCCGGAGAAGGTCGAGGTGCTGGTCACGTTCACGGTGGCGCTGTCGGAGAAGCTGCCCCTAGAAGAATCGCTGAAGCTGATTGCCAAGCAGGGGTATCAACGGCTTTTGGTGGGCGATAAGGTGGTGCGCTTGGAGGAAGTGTTGAAGGACTCGCTCCTCGCCCCTCAGACCTCGCACCTGATTGTGGTGCAGGATCGCATCAAGCTGGCGAAGGCGAATCGCTCGCGGTTCGTGGAGGCGTGCGAGCAGGCGTATCATTTTGGGAAGGGTAAGCTGGCGCTGTATCGCGTGGAGCAGCTCGGTGGAGCGCCAAGCTCCGCTGTAGTGGGACAGGCGCCTTCGCCTGTCCAGCCGGAGCTTGCCCCCTGGCGCCGCTACTCCAAGCATCTGCATTGCGCCACGTGTGACATCGAGTATCGCGATCCCTCACCGGCTCTGTTCAGCTTCAACAATCCCGTAGGCGCATGCCCGGCGTGTCGTGGCTTCGGTCGTGTCATCTCTATCGACTACGACCTCGCCATACCCGATCGATCGAAGACACTCGCGGGTGGCGCGGTGAAACCATGGCAGGGCGGCGTCTCGGCGGATTGCCAGGTGGACCTCGTGAAGGCGTGCCGCAAGCACAAGGTGCCGATGGATGTGCCGTTCGAGGACCTTTCGCCGAAACATCAGAGTTTCGTGGTGGATGGGGAGGCGAACTACGGCATCGACACGGAGCACGAGTGGCCGCATCTGTGGTATGGCGTGAAGGGCTACTTCCGCTGGCTGGAATCGAAATCCTACAAGATGCACGTGCGCGTGTTGCTCTCACGCTATCGCGCTTACACGAAATGCCGGACGTGTGATGGGAAGCGTTTTCAGCCGGAGGCGCTGTTGTATCGGTTCACGAAGGACAGCCTGCGCTTCGCGAAAGGCAGTGTGGCGGCGGATGAGGTGACGGATAAGGCGGCTTCATCGTTTGTTTCGCGCAAGCCCTCGATCACGCTCGCGGATTTTTATCTGCTGCCAATCCGGGATGCGTTGGCATTGGTGGAAGCGTTTGCGGCGAGTCGCAAGGTGCCGGTGAATGATCCGATCAAGATCGTGGTGGATGAGGTGCGGGCGCGGCTGGGTTATCTGCATGAGGTGGGCTTGGGTTACCTCACGCTGGACCGGCCCACGCGGTCGCTCTCCGGTGGTGAGACGGAGCGGGTGAACCTCACGACGTGTCTGGGCACGCGCTTGGTGAACACGCTCTTCGTGCTGGATGAGCCGAGCGTTGGTTTGCATCCGCGTGATACGGAGCGGCTGGTGAAGATTTTGGAGCGGTTGCGCGATACGGGGAACACGGTGGTGGTGGTGGAGCATGAGGCGGGTGTGATGCGTGCGGCGAATCAGCTCATCGATATCGGCCCAGGCCATGGAGAGAGCGGCGGGGAGATCGTGTTTCAAGGGCCGTTCGCGGAGATCTTGAAGAGTGAACGCTCGTTGACGGGGCAGTATCTGAGCGGGCGACGGAAGATCGAGGTGCCGGTGCGGCGGCATGTGAGTTTGGGGCACGGTAATGAGCTGAAGGATTTGTCCATCGCTTATCGAACTGGCGTGGGCGAGCAGGCGCCGAAAACAGTGGCGTATCGGCGCATCGAGCCGGAGATCGTGCCGACGGACCTACCGGCGCATCCGATGCTGCATCTGACGGGGGCGAATTTGCATAACCTCGAAAATGTCTCGGTGGAGATTCCGCTGGGGCGGCTGGTGTGCATCACGGGCGTGAGCGGGTCGGGGAAATCGACTTTGATCCGTGAGGTCTTGTTGCCGGCGTTGACGCAGAAATTTGCGGGAGCGGTGAAGGTTAAAGGCGAGGACGAGAGCGAGGACGATGATGAGAACGAAGGAGGATTTGTCGCGGCGAAGGTCACCGGCTGGGAGCATGTGGGCGGGGTGGTGATGGTGGATCAGTCCACGCTGGGCAAGACGCCTCGCTCGAATCCGGCGGTTTATATCGGGGCGTTTGATGACATCCGCGAAGTGTTTGCGCAGGCGGAGCTGGCGAAACAGCGGGGGCTGGGCTCCAGCGCGTTCAGTTTCAATTCTTCCCAAGGCCAGTGCGAGCGGTGTCGCGGGGCGGGCTTCGAGAAGATCGAGATGCAGTTCCTGAGCGATGTGTTCATCCGGTGCCCGGATTGCCAGGGGCGACGGTATCGGCCACACATCCTGGAGGTGAAGGTGCAGAGCGCGCGGCGCGCTAGTGCGGACTCGAATGAATTGATCGTGACGGAGTGGTCCATCGGGGATTTCTTGGAGGCGACGGTGGATGATGCGGTGGCGTTTCTGGCGGAGCTGCCGGATTACCGGCCAGCGCAAAGGGCGTGTGCGAGCTTGCGGCTCTTGCAGGATGTGGGGCTCGGCTATCTGCGTGTGGGGCAGCCGATCAATACGCTTTCCGGCGGCGAAAGCCAGCGGTTGAAGCTGGTGCGGCATTTGGCGGAGTGGAACGTGAGCGCGCAGGCGACGGGGGGCAAATTGAACGTGAAGCCGACGTTGTTCCTCTTCGACGAGCCGACGACCGGTTTGCATTTTGAGGATGTGCGCGTCTTGCTGCTGGTGTTCCAGCGGATGGTGGAGCAGGGGCACTCGGTATTGGTGATCGAGCATAACCTGGACGTGATCAAGTGCGCGGATTGGGTGATCGATCTGGGACCTGACGCAGGCGATCAGGGCGGGCATATCGTGGCGATGGGCACGCCGGAGGAAGTGGCGATGGTGGAGGCGAGCCATACTGGGAGGGCGCTCAGGCCGATGCTCGGGAGCGCCAAGTTCAAAGCTCAAAGTTCAAAGCTCAAGCTTTAGGCCGGGTGCGGCCGGGTCTGATGGTGCGGGGTAAACGCGCGAGTGAAGGGTTATCGGCGGGATTCAGGAATCAGGGATTTACCTTATTTGGGTCGCGGGCGAATCGGGTGTAGGGTGGGCCGGTGCATAGGTAGCGGACCGAGGCGGTTCGCCAAGTTAGTTTAACTGCAGGAATCAGAATATGAAAAAAGCAATCGGAGCGGCGTGTTTGGCGGGCGGGATAGCGTTGTTGATCTTCGGCTTTCAGTCGAAGGATTCGTTCAAGGACAAGGCGAACGAGGTGTTCACCGGATCACCAACGGACAAGACGATGTGGATGATCGGTGGCGGCGTGGCCTTGTGCGTGGCAGGAGCGGTGCTGGTGATGAAGAAGTAGACCGGTTGCACCCCGACCTTTCAGGCACGGGGTAAACCGCACGGGCCAGTATAGGGGACACGCGGCAAGATGCCGCGTAACTCGCACGCAGGGATGCGTGCGCTACCATAGAAGGCGACGCGTCAAGCCGCGTCGGGCGGACCCCGACCTAGCGGCACGGGGTGAAAAGCGGAGGCAAGCCTCCGCACTCCAAAGTGCGTCAGACGTTTTTGCGGTTTAGGTGGGCGAGGAAGTCGTCGAGGGTCAGGTTGACGGTGCTGATGCTAGGGGCGGGGTGGTCGGGTGGTGCCTTTTCTTTTATGGGGGCGGCGGGTTTGCGCTGGCACTCGCTGAGGAATTCTTTGAGTTCGGAGGTTTTGAATTTCAGGGCCACTTGTTTGGTGACGCCGTTTTCCACCTGGTAGAGGCCGCCTTCTTTGAGGAGGTCTTTTTGTTTGGTGTCGTTCAGGGTGATGGTGGCGCTGAGGGGGGTGGCTTTTTCGTTCTTCACGCTGTAAACGACGCTGCATTTCAGGCCGGGTTCGCCGTAGTGACGGTGGAAGACGGCGAATTTGATGTGCTCGCCGTCATAGGCGAATTGAATGGTGTGGACGAAGTAGTTGGCATCCACGACCTCGACCTTTTCATAGGTGAGCTGGGCGCGGGCGGCGGTGGTGACGAGGCATAAAATGATCGAGAGAATGCAGATGGGCAGAATTCTTGCGTTCATATCGCGAATCCTCTAAGTGGTGGTTTAAGGTCGTCCTAGGCGGGCGTGGCGTCAAGCGGATGTTCTTTCCTTGCAGCGGATTGGGATAATCCACGTCACGAACCAAGAATGGCCAGTTCCGCCTTCTCATCCCGCAGTCGCGGGACGGCTACAAAGGGGCTAAAAAAGTCGCTTGCACGGGGTTTTCCAATCTATACTATCACTCCTTGCCTGAACGCCGCGTGTGCGGATGTTCATTGAGGCTGAGAAAAAATAGTAAACCAGGTAACCTAACCTCTTACCCTCCGTTGCCACGCAACGTTCGGTCAGTTAGGCAATGGAGTCTTCGCAAGGCGCTTTCGTCGCCTTTTGATTTCTCCTCCCTGTTCGTCTCTGAAAGTAAGTCAGTCACATTGTTATGTTAACGATGGAAGAAGCCCTGAAGCAGCACTCGATGAAGTTTGCTGCGGGGGAAATAGTCAAAGGTACGGTGATCGAAGTCCGCCCGAAAGAAGTGATGGTGGACATCGGTTACAAGAGTGAAGGTGTCATCCCGGCCAATGAGTTCGACGATATCAAAACCGTCAAGCTCGGCGATACGATCGACGTATTGATCGAACGTCTCGAAGACAAGGACGGCATGGTCGTCCTGTCGAAGGAGAAGGCGGAGTTCAAACAGAACTGGGAAAAGATCGTCAGCACCGCGAACGAGGGCATCACGGTCATGGGCAAGGTCAAAGCCGTGGTCAAGGGTGGTCTGCTCGTCAACATCGGTGTGGAGGCGTTCCTCCCCGCGTCCCAAGTGGACATCGTGCCGCCGAAGAATCTCGCGATCTTCGTGGGCAATTCGTACGAATTTAAGATCGTCAAGATCAACCAGGACCGCCAGAACGTCGTTCTGTCACGTCGTGAGCTGATCGAAGCCGAACGTAACAGCCGCCGCGCGAACTTGCTCTCGGAGATGGTTCCGGGCGACGTCCGCAAGGGCACGGTCAAGAACATCACCGACTTCGGTGCGTTCATCGACCTCAACGGCCTGGACGGTTTGCTGCACATCACGGACATGTCCTGGGGTCGCATCGGGCACCCGAGCGAGATGGTCAAGGTGGGCCAGGAGATCGACGTGGTGGTGCTCGACATCAACCGCGAGAAGGAACGCGTCAGCCTCGGCCTCAAGCAGAAGAGCGCGAATCCGTGGGACGCGATCGAGAACAAGTTCCCGGTGGGAACGAAGGTCAAGGGCAAGGTGGTCAACCTCGTGCCGTACGGCGCGTTCGTGGAACTCGAACCCGGTGTGGAAGGTCTCGTGCATGTCACGGAACTGTCCTGGACCAAGCGCATCGCCAAGCCTTCCGACGTCCTCAAAGTGGACCAGGAAATCGAAGCCGTGGTGCTCGGTATCAACCGCGAGGAGCAGAAGATATCCCTCGGTGTGCGTCAGCTGGAAACGAATCCTTGGGACCAGGCGGTCACCAAGTATCCGGTGGGCACGAAGATCAAGGGCAAGGTGCGCAACCTCACCAGCTACGGCGCGTTCGTCGAGCTGGAAGAAGGCTTGGACGGCATGGTGCACGTGTCCGACATCTCCTGGACGCGCAAGATCAATCATCCTTCCGAAGTCCTCAAGAAGGGCGACGAAGTGGAAGCCGTGGTGCTGGAGCTCGACAAGGGCAACCAGCGCATCTCGCTCGGTGTGAAACAGCTCGGCGAAGATCCGTGGAGCAATATCGACAAGTTCTACAAGGTCGGCGACCTGGTGAACGGCAAGGTCACGAAGCTCGCGAGCTTCGGTGCGTTCGTGGGCCTGGCTCACGACATCGATGGCTTGGTGCACATATCGCAAGTGAGCGAGGAGCGCGTGGACAAGATCAAGAACGTGCTGAAGGTGGACCAAGACGTCACCGCACGCGTGATCAAGATCGACAAGGCGGATCGCCGTATCGGTCTGTCCATCAAGGCCGCGAACTACTCCACCGAGCAGTTGAAGGAAGAGCAGAAGCTGCTCGACCAGCTCAAGCCCGGTGAAGATCTCGTGGCGCTGCAGCACGCGTTCGATGCCGCTGACGACCTGGTTCGTCGCGACGACGAATAATCAAGCGAGCTAGCAATAGCGAATTCAAGAGCCGGCGGATCCGCAAGGGTCCGCCGGCTTTCTTGTGGGGTGGCCGGTTGCACCGGCGGGCCAATGTGAAGGGAAGAAGCGGGGAAGGCGGAAACCGAAGATGGTCCAGACTTTCTTATTTGCCCGCGGGTGCAACCCGCCCGGCACAAAAAAACAGGCCGACCCTAGGGTCGGCCTGTTTGAGAGTTGTTGCTAAGAACTTAGGAGTTCTTGCCGCCGCACTTCTCGCAGTTCTTGCCTTCCTTGGCGGCCTTGACGCAGCACTCGTGAGAGCAGGTCTTGCCTTCCTTGGTGGCCTTGGCGCAGCACTTGCCGGGCTCGCCCTTAGGAGCGGCGGGCTTCTTGTCTTCGGCCTGGGCCATCGTTACGAGGGACACTGCCATGGCCACAACGGCCAGCACTTTGATGAGCTTCATACAGTTTAACCTTTGTTACGGGTGATATCTACCCGTGCCACCTCTGCTCATAGACGCCCACGCTTACCCGGCATGAGCAATGAACAGTTGGTGACTGGGTAGATTTATACACCTATTTAGATGTCTGTCCAATGGATTTTATTCCACCAGCTTATCGTGAACGCAGATTCCCTGGCGGCTGCTGCGAATGGAACCTGTTCGGTCAGAGTCGGTTAGGTCGTGAGTGAACGGAGCCTACTTGCCCATCGGCTGCATCGTCAACGGGTCACGCAAGGGCACATCCACTAATCCTCCCTTGCTTAGATCCGTCAACTTCACCGCGTGATCAGGATGACCTTTCAAGATGTCCTCCTTCTTGCCCACGATGAGGATCGCCACTTGATCCTTGGTGAGATACTTCGCCGCGACACGTTTCACTTCCTTCGCATCTACCGCGTTCACCTTGTCGCGATAAGTCTTCCAGAAGGTGGGGTCCTTCGCGTAACGCCCCGTGATCTCGTCACTGGCGAAGGTGCCCGCCACTTGTGCCGCCGTGGAAAAATTCTGCGGAAACGTATCGATGAACGAACGCTTCGTTGTGTCCAGTTCTTCATCCGTCACTGGTGCCGTCGCCATCTTCTGGAGTTCTTCCATCACGATCGAGGTCGCATACGGCACCGTGCCGGACTTCGATTGGAACGCCGCCACGAATGCCATGCGATAATAGATGCCACCCGGGAAACCTGAGCCTGCCGAATACGCCAAGCCTTCATCCGACCGCACGCGATTCACGATGCGCGAGGTAAACCCGCCGCCACCCAGGATGTCATTCATCACCGTGATGGCTGTGTAGTCAGGATTATCCCGATACACGCCCGGCAAGAGGATGGACACGCGCCCTTGCGGCACGTCCTTGTCCACCACGTAAACGCCCGGCTTCGCAAACGTCACTTCACTCGGCACCGCGGGCGGCTTCTCACCCTTGAACGGCCAGTTGGCGAACAGCTTCTCCAGCTTCGCCGTCAACTCGCCACGGTCGAAATCACCATTCACCGCCACGATGAAATTGCCCGGATGAAACCACTTCTGATGAAACGCCTTCAGGTCATCTTTGGAAATGGAATCGATGGATGCCGCCGTCGGATGCTGATTGATGAAGAATTTTTCGCCGTAGAGCAGGAAGCGCCGCTCGCGCAACTCCATCGCCGCCGAATCATCATTCCGCTGCTTCATCGCCTGCAGCGTCTGCTGCTTGCGCAGCATGATCTTGTCGTCCTGGAACTTCGGTGCCGTCAGCACATCACGCAAGATTTGCAGGCCTTCATCGAGATCCTTCGAGAGCAGGTTCAGCGTCACCGTGCCTTGTGCCTCGGCGATGCCTGAGTTGAGCTGCGCCGCCAGGAACGCCAGTCGTTCATCCAGCTCCTCCGCGCTCTTGGAAGCGATGCCGCTCTTCGTCAGCAGATACCCCGTCAGGTTCGCGAGCCCTTCCTTGCCCGCCGGATTCAGGTAATCCCCCGTGCGCACCAGGATGCTGATATTTACCAACGGCAACTCACGATCGGGAACGAGATACGCCACCGGTCCGCTCTTGAGGACCGTGCGATAATCCGCCGGATCTGGCGCATCATACTTCAGCGGCTTCACCGGCAGCTTCTCCGGGCGATCCGGAATGTCGGCGGCAAAAGCGGTGGTAGCCGTGGCGGCCAAAGTCAGCGCCAGCCAAGTGCGGCGATTCATCGTGCCCTTCTTCATTTCGTCCCTTTCTCCAAAGCGTTGATACGTTCCGTCACCATTTTCAGGTAGGCTTGCAGGAATGGCTTGTTCTTTGCATCCGCCCCGCCCATCTGTTTCGTGATCTGCTCCTGTGCCTGTTTCAATTTCTCCACACTCGATTCCGCCTGGATGGAGCTTTGCACCTTGCGGATGACGGATTTCTGCTCCTCGCTCAATCCCGCGAAGATGTCATCGCCGCCCGTGACCGCCTTGCCCGGCTTGCGCGTGTAGGTAGCCACCGCGCGATTCTCCTTCTTGAAATACTCGTTCACCACGCGTTTCACATCATCCGCAGTGACGGCCTGCACTTTCTTGCCGCCGTTATTGATCTCCTTCCAGTCACCGAAACCTTCGTTGAAGATGAGCTGGAACATGATCGCGTGATTGTTCGCCAGCTTGCGATACTCGCTCGCCGCGAAGTTGTTCTTCACCTTCTGCAGCTCTTCGTTGGAGACCGTCTCGTTCTGCAGCTTCTCAAGTTCCTCATAGATGGCTGCCTCCACCTGCGCAGGCGTCATGCCGTCCTTGCACTCGCCGCCGATGTTGAATGAGCCCGCCCACTTGTAACCATCCTGCCGCGCCCACGTCTCCGTGGCCACCTGCTTGCCCAGCACCAAACCCTTGTAGAGACGGCCCGTGCGCGTGGAGAGCAGTTGCCCCAGCACTTCCAGCGCGTAGGAATCTTTGTGACCGAACGGCACCGTGTGATACAGGATGTCCACCATCGGATTCGCCTCCGCCTCACCGTTCATGCGTTTCTCGCCGATCTGCTTCATCTCCAGCGTCACCACATCCGGCGGGGGTTGTTTGCCTTTGGGAATGCGCGAGAAATACTGCTCACACAATTTTTGACAGGTGGCCGGATCAAAATCTCCCACCAGCACCAATGTCAGATTCTGCGGCTGATAATAGAGCGCATAAAACTCATCCGCCTGCGCCTTGCTGATGGCGGGAATGTCCGAAGGCCATCCGACAGTGGGCCAGGAGTAAGGATGCGATTCCCAGAAGAGCGAGTTGAACATCTCCTCCAAGCGGCCCGTAGGTGTCGATTCCGTACGCATCCGACGTTCCTCAAACACCACATCGCGCTCCGCATAGAACTCGCGGAAGACCGGGCGCAAGAGCCGTTCGGATTCCATCCACATCCAGAATTCCAGCCGGTTCGCCGGCACGGTGATGAAGTAGGCCGTCATGTCCGTGGACGTGAAGGCATTCATCTGCGAGCCGCCCGCCGCCGTGTAAACGCGGTCAAACTCGTTCTTCACCATGATCTCGCGCTGCTGCTTGATCAGCTCGTTGAACTGCTTCTCCAGTTCCTTGTAGCGCGCGGTCTTGTTCTCCGGCTTGTAGGGGTCCTCGATCTCGCCTTTGCGATACAGGTCGCGCACCTTGGCCTCCTCGGCCCGCATCAGGTCGCGGAGCCGTTCCTGTTCATTGATGATCTCCAGGTCCTTCTTGTAATCCTTCGTGCCCAGCGTCGGCGTCCCCTTGAACATCATGTGCTCGAAGAGATGCGCGATGCCGGTGATGCCCGGCCGCTCATTCGCGCTGCCCACCCGGGCCACCCAGCCGCCGGAAATGGTCGGCTCCCCCTTGCGCGGCAGCATGAGCACTTTCATGCCATTGGAGAGTTCCTTTTCCACCACGGAAACCTGCTGGGCATGCCCGAGCGCCGTGCAGGCGACCAGACCGAGCAGGACAAAGAAGCGCGTTAGCCGTTTCATGGGTTCAATTTCTGTGCCGCACACTGTAGCGCAAGGTTTCGCCGGATACAACAGCGGTTCATACCGGTGGAGTGCGGGTTGTCTCAACCCGCAGCAACGTGATTCGCACAAGATGGCTCAAATCCTTACAAGCACCATTCGCCAACCAGCCTCCCTCTTTGACTATCCGATGGTTTTCGCGTTCGAACCAAAGATTGTTTGGCAGTCGTAGCCGACGAGATAATCAGGCGGAGCTTAGAAGTAGCAGCTGACGTGAGGAGGCTCTGACTGAAATTCGCGCCGTCGCTGGGGTTGTCTAGGAGGCATTATTTCAACTCGTTGGCGGCGCTTCTATTCATCCGACGAAGGTTCGTCCGTCTAAATTTTCATTAGACAGGTGCGGGTTGAAGTCTACCCTTAGTGCGAAGGACATCGGGCATGCGCGCATTGCTTACATGGGTCCGCCGCAAATTCGCTTTCACGGACTTGGACCGCGAATTGAACCCGCCTTTGCTTCTGCCCGTCCGCTTCCGCGCCTATGAGGAGCGCGACTTTTCCCGCCTGATGGCGCTTTACCGGCTGGTTTCCGCCGGACGTTTCCCGGAAGGAGACGAGAAAGCTTTCGCCGCGTATCTGCGCCAGACGCCTAACGGCATGATCGTGGCGGAACTCAACGGAAAGATCATCGGTTGCTCCGGGCTGGCGCAGTTGGGGAAGAACATCTACACGCTCTGTTACGGCCTGGTGCATCCTGATTATCAAAAGTATCGCATCGGCACCACCATGACCTTGTTGCGCGTAGGCCGGACCGCCATCGGCCAGCCCGACTCAATCGTTCATCTGCTCATCTTTGCCTTGCCTGCCTCGTTGTCCTTTTACCGGCGATTCGGTTTCACGGATTGCGGCAAATGGACCGCCGCGGATGATAAGGAGTATCCTTACGCCGCCCTCTCCTATTCCGTCCACGAGGCGCGTCATATTGACTCCATCCTCCAATGGCGCGAGATCCGCATCCGGGGTGATTTCAAGTTGTCCGTGAGCAAGACCATGGAAGCCAGCCTCGGCACTGACGGCTTGGGCCGCAAGACCTACAAGATCGACACCATCGAACAAGGGGAGCCAGTGCAAGCCACATAGCATCCAACCGATGAGACAGGTTCAAACCCCTCTCATGAACTTCACCGTCCCCCGTTCTTCCCTTCCACACTTCTCCTTTTCCTGCTATCACACTCCCACACCCATGACCGCCCAATCCATCCTCGCTGAACTCGAACCCCTCGGCACGGCCAGCTACAAGCGCCTGCTGATGGCCAATCACGGCGTCAAAGAGCCGTTCTTCGGCGTCAAGATCGGCGACCTTCAGAAGATCCGGAAGCGTATCAAGTTGGATTACCAGCTCGCCCTCGATCTCTACGCCACCGGCAACTACGACGCGATGTACTTGGCCAGCCTTATCGCCGATGACGCCCGAATGACTAAGCGCGATCTCCAACGTTGGGCGGATGGAGCCTATGGTGCCGGCCTGCCCAGTGCCGTCTCCAGCGTAGCCGCAGGCAGCCCGCATGGACATGAGCTGGCCCTGAAATGGATCGACTCCAAGAAACCTCTCCTCGCCACCACCGGCTGGTCCACCCTCAGCAGCCTCGTCTCCGTGAAAGGAGATGAAGACCTGGACTTCACCGAGCTGAAACAACTCCTGCAACGCGTGCAAAAGGAGATTCATCGAGCTCCCGATCCCGTGCGTTACCAAATGAACATGTTCGTGATCGCCGTCGGCTCCTTCGTCGCCCCCTTAACGGAACTCGCCCTGAAAACAGCAGCGAAGATCGGCGAGGTCACCGCCAATCTCGGCAACAACAGTTGCGAAATCTTCTCCGCCACCGAATACATCCAGAAAGTGCAAAAGCGCGGCACCATCGGCAAAAAGCGCAAAAGCGCCAAGTGTTAGAGCCGTGGTGCTGGTGAAAACCGGCCTTTTATGCAGGAGGGGGGCTCTGTGATGTGATAAATGGGGTGCCCGACTGCGAATCCTGCCTGGACTCAGGGCAATTTGCACAACTAGACCAAATCTCGGTAAAGTCCATCATGGACACCGGCATATTTTTATCGGAGTATGGCGGAGCCTTAAACCACGCATGCGTACTGGCAAAGATTTAATCCTGGCTACCAAGCCATACACTAGTGATCAACCAGCCAAAAGCTGGTGGTATATCCTCTCCACGGGCACCTTATTGGTCGGTTTCATGGCGGGCACCATCTGGAACCCCAGCCTCATCGGACGGATTGTGTGCAGTGTCCTGAGTGCTTTGCTGATTCTTCGGTTCTTCGTCATATACCATGACCAGCAGCACAACTCCATTTTGCCGCACTCCAAGCTGGCGGAAGGCCTGATGCGCGTGTTCGGCATCTTCATTCTGAGCCCCAGCAGTGTCTGGCGGAGTTCGCACAATCATCATCACAATCACAATTCCAAGCTCAAGGGGTCGCACATCGGGTCCTACCCCATCATGACCAAGGAGCATTTCCTGAAATCCTCCAAAGCCAAGCGCGCGAAGTACCTCTTCATGCGGCATCCGGTCACCATTCTCTGCGGCTACCTGTTCATGTTCCTGTTCGGCATGAGCATCTATCCTTTCTACAATAACCCGAAGGAGCATTACGACTGCCTCATCTCCTTTGTCCTGCACGTCACTTTGATCGCCGTGGTGGCCATCATCGGTGGCTGGCTGGCCGTGATGCTCACGATTATTATTCCTTTTGGCATTGCCTGCTGCATCGGCAGTTATCTTTTCTATGCCCAGCATAATTTCCCTGGTGTGACTTTCCGGGATAACGCCGGCTGGACTTATGAGGCGGCGGCGCTGGAATCCTCCAGCTTCATGAAGACCGGCACGCTGATGGCCTGGTTCACGGCGAATATCGGCTATCACCACATCCATCATCTGAATTCCCGCATCCCCTTCTACCGCCTGCCTGAAGTACTGAAAGAGATGCCGGAACTGCAGCAGCCCAAGGTGACGTCCCTGCATCCGGCGGATATCATGCGCTGCCTGCGCCTGAAGGTCTGGGACGTGGAATCCCAGCAAATGGTGCCCTTGCCCAAATAGCCCTTGAGTTCAGTGCGAGGGGCAATCGAAACTTAACCTACCCTTCTGAACCATGCCCATCACAGCTGCCCAGATCGCTGAACAAGTCCGTGGAGAACTCGTTGGTGACGGTTCTGTTGCCATCACCGGTTTCTCCGCCGCCAACCAAACCCGACCGGGCGATCTGACCTTTGCCGATCAGGAAACGTATTTCGCCGTCGCAGAAGCCAGTCCCGCGGCGGCCATCTTGGTGCCGGAAGGTTTTAGCTCGACGAAGAAAACCCTCATCCGCGTCAAGAATCCCCGCATCGCCGTGGCGCGCTTGCTGCCGCTCTTCTTTCCCCCGGACCAATACGCGCCAAGCGTTCATCCAAGTGCCGTCATTGATGCCTCGGCGCAAGTGGACCCCACGGCGCACATCGGCCCTAATTGCGTCATCGGTGCCCGCGCCAAGGTCGGTGCCCGCGCCGTGCTCATGGGCGGCAACCACATTGGTCGCGACGCCAAGGTGGGCGATGACACCACGTTTTATCCGAATGTGGTGATCTATCATCAATGCCAGGTGGGCAATCGTGTGATCATTCACGCAGGCACCGTCATCGGCTCGGATGGTTATGGCTACGTGCTGGATGAAGGCCGTCACCGCAAGATTCTCCAGATCGGCAACGTCATCATCCATGACGATGTCGAGATCGGTGCGAACACGGCCATCGATCGTGGTGCGCTGGGCTCCACGGTCATCGGGCAGGGGACGAAGATCGATAACCTCGTCCACGTGGCGCACAACGTCACCATCGGCCGTCACTGCATCATCACCGGGCAGGTCGGTTTCGCCGGCAGCACGAAGATGGGTGATTACTGTGTGGTCGCCGCGCAATCCGGCATCGCCGATCACCTGACCATTGGCAACCAGGCGACCATCGGCGCGAAGAGCGGCGTGATGCGCGACATTCCAGACGGTGGCAAAGTTCTCGGCACCCCCGCCATGCCCGACAAGCAGGCCAAGCGCCAGATGATCGCCAGCCAGCAACTCCCTGAGATCATCCGCCGCATGCGGGATTTGGAGAAGCAGTTGGAAGAGCTAAAAGCCAAGACCGGCGCGTAGAATGGCTACTGTGGTAGGGCGTCGCCGTCCCCAGCGCACCGCCGTCGAGGCCTCGGCTTGGCCAATATTCAACCGGTTCTGCTGACGTTAAAATCCTTCCGCACGATTCCTTACGGAGCCAGTTGCGCACGATAGAAACGGTTCCCGGAAAAAATCGGCAGCGTCACTCGGAAGTTCCTCTCCGGCGTCAATGTCTCCAAACCCGTCCCCGTTTCTTCCGTCCAAGGCCCCGTCACGCTTGTGGCAGAAAATACCTTAACCGATCCGGAGGCCACATGTGAAAGTCCCACATCGAATTTCTTGGTTACCGTGTTTTGCAACCCGCTAATGGTGACCGTTGGCGCCGCCACACTTTGGATTTCCAACACATTACTGCCGGGATAATTGCGATTCTGGACCGACGGCTTCAGGACAACCAGATAGCTGCTGGTGGAAGCGGAAGTGAATTGAAACAGGGACGCATTGTTTACCAGGCTGCTGCCTGCAATACTGCCAGTATCCGCACCTGTCAGACTGATATTATCAAACATCCACCCGGCGATGTAGCTGGGTTCACTGTAATAACTGCCGCTGTCACGAAACACGTAAGTGTAAGCAAAACGCAGTCTCGTTTCGAGCCGCGGCAAGGAACCTAAGTTGATGGTCACCAGTTGATATGGGGCATTGGGGTTCTGGCTGCCGCCGGTCTGCGTCCAGACATCCTGCCAAGTCACACCTCCATTTTGAGAGATTTGCACCACGGGTATTTGATTCGTCGTGGCAAAGGCCAGCCGGGACTGGAAGGTCAGCGTAGCGCCAGTTTTCGGGATGAAACGTGTATTCAGTTCCAGTGCTTGCAGCGTCGGGGGCGCAGGATGCACGAGATGAAAAACCGAAGGGCGCGCCACTTGGGTGTCCGCACCGGTCACTGAATAACTACCGGTCAGGGTGGTGGAGAAATTAGCCAGGCCTGTGTCGGCATTGTCCGTGAAGGTGAACGGCGTCAATGCCAACACCTGCCACGAATAATTGGTGATACCGATGGGCGTCGTAAAATTGTAGCCCATGTTAAACCCGCTCACTGGGTGCAACGGTCCGGTCAGAACCGGAGCCTGATAAGCCGGCCGCCAGTCCACCTTGACGTTCAAGTTCGCCGCCACCGTGACGTTAGTGGTGAAGGTGCCGCCATTGGCTGCGGTAAAAGTGACCGTGTAATTGCCATTGCCCGGCAGCGGAATCGTGTAGCCACCGCTGGTGGCAGTGATGGCGTAGAACTGCGCGCCGGTCACTTGCACACTCACTCCGCCCAAGCCTTCACCCAGATCATAAAACACGTTACTGTTCAGATCGTGATAAACGACCCCGCTAAGAAGGGGCAGGTCGGCCTGGGAGCGCGCAAAATCTTGCGTCACCAGTTGCGGTCCTACCGGCCCGTTCACACCTTCATAGATGCCGACTCCGATCTCACGGAAATCCGCACGGTGAATATTCACCCGATGCCCGCGTCCGGTCTGCATACCGTCCGCATCATTGCCCCAATCGATTTGGAAGCCCGCGTGCCCATACAGCGTGTTCTCAGAATAGGAAAAGATATTTTCCCCCGCTGCCCCAAGGGTATAGCCCTGATTTAAGAGCCGTTGGCCTAAATCTGGTTCACCCACGCTCGTGACCTGATGTTCCTGCACCTGGTTGGTGAACATGACCGCACTGTGCAGTCGCGCCGCTGCGATGATGGCGCTGTTGAACGCCAGCGGTTGAGCCGGAGGGATGATGCTGAATTCCGCCACCATGACCGGCAGGTTGACATCAAAGAAATCCACAGCATTGAGCACGCCTAGATCCGTAAGCTGCGACAGCCAAATACCCTCGGCCGGCGGATTGGCCCGTGCCCGATTGATCAATTCCAAGTAAAGCTGCTCGTCATCCGTCGGTTGCCCGATGGAATAAAGCGTAGGACCGGCAGACAAGCCCACCTTGGCCGGGGAAAAAGCGTTGGTATTGGTGATCCGTGGCGGATTGGGTTCAGGAGCCTGAGGAGTTCTTGGTTCCGCTGCCTGCCCACCCCAGACAAACGCGACCAACAGGAATAAAACGGTGGGGATGAAACGGTTCATGACGGCGGCTAAAATTAGGCTATGATAGAGACAATCGCGTTACGCGAACATGGGACGATAAGCATCGCCCGGTCGGCCCGCAAGCCGGTTTAGGATGCTTTTAGCATTGTCCTTGCCATCTCGTACCTGAGAATACAGCTCGCACATGACGCCAGCGCCAGTCAACGAACCCGCCCCGGTTGATGATCCTCCCTTGGTCACCCTGCTGGAACGGCTGTCCAAGGCCCTCAAGGACTGGCGCAATCCGTCTGGCGCGGTGCAAAAAGCACTGAAATGGACCCGTCGGACCGTGCTGGCGGTGAACCTTTCCTATGCGGCGATACTTGTTCTCGTGCTGGCCTTGCTGGAATGGCAGGCGGAGACCCATTGGTTTCTTAGTTTTGCGCTCTACGTTCCGCCGCAGATGTGGCTGTTGCCCATTTTATTTTTGGCGCCGGTCACGCTATTGCTCCAGCCACGTTGGTGCTGGATGCATCTGGGGTGTATGTTGTTAGTCCTGTTCCTGTATATGGACCCGCAGTTCGGCGGCCAACGAACCGCAAAAGGGCCATCCCTAAAAATCCTCACGAACAATCGTGGTCAGGATAACAAGCAAAGCCCCACCGAATTCATCACGGCGGAAAAGCCGGATGTGGTCGTCTTTCAGGAAGCGGGCAGGGAAGCGCAATATGCCAAGGCATATCCCGGGCTGAGTGTCCGCGCAGTGAATGAATTCACCATCATCAGCCGTCACACCGTGAAGCAGATCGAGTTGCTGCCTCAACGCGGGTTGAATTCACGTCCGGTGGCCATGCGTGCCGTGCTGGATTGGGAGGGGCGGGACGTGATCATCTACAGCGTCCATTTCACCTCGCCCCGCGAACACCTTGAGCCGATGAGCAAGGGCGGATTCCTCGCCGCCGCCTTTGGGACCAAAGGCGGCTACGGTGAAAAATTGCGGAAACAAACTGCCGACTTTTGGACGCATCAAAAGAAAATGTCCACCGAGATCGCCGAGATGGCGAAGAAAGAATCCTCACCCACCATCATCGCCGGGGATTTTAACGTCCCCAATCACGGCCAGATTTATCACCTCTACCGCAGCCAGTTCACGGACGCCTTTGAGGAAGCGGGCACCGGTTATGGCCTGACTTTCCCCGGTTTCACCCGCAACCCCATCACCTTCTTCGGCCCTTGGCTGCGGCTGGATCAGATCTTCGCCAATGGCCAGCTCAAGCCCATCGCCTGCAAGGCGGAACCGGGCCGCCGTTCGCAACACCGCTCCATGGTCGCCACGTTTGAGCTGAAGCAGAAGTGACCGGCCTCACATGATGCGATCCACCAACGGCGCCTCATCCAGATAACGCCGGAAGTTTTTTAAGAAGTGGCCGATGAGATTCTCCGCTTCTCCCTGATGACCGCCCGCCACATGCGGTGTGATGTAGCAATTCGGCAGGCTCAGCAAGGGATGCCCCTCCGGCAAAGGCTCCGGCTCCGTCACATCCAGCCACGCCGCGCCCAGTTGACCGGAGCGCAAAGCGACCGCCAGCGCCTCCTGATCCACCGTCGTCCCGCGCCCGATATTGTAGAAGATCGCGCCCCGCTTCATCTGGTTCAATCGCTCCGTGGAAATGAAATTCTGCGAATCCGCATTGGCCGGCAAAATGTTGATCACATGATCCGCCTCGGCCAAAGCGTCTGGCAATTCGGCAGCGGTGATAATCGGGATGCCTTCATCGCCGCGAACTTTGCGTCGATAAGCGACTACGTTCATGTGAAACGGCCGCAGGATTTCCAACAGCCGGATGGCGATGCCGCCGAACCCGAGGATGACGACGCGTTGATGCTGGAGCAGAGGCGAAGTATGACGCAAGTTCAACCATTCGGGGGTGGCGTTTTTATGACGCACGCCCAGGGACTCCGGCAAATGCCGCGCCTGCGCCAGCATGAAGGCGAACACATGTTCCGCACACGCCTCGGCATACACCGTGGAGCTGTTCGTGAGCTGGATATCGTGTTTGGCGGCGAACGCGCGGAACTCGGGCGTATCGTAGCGGGTGAAACCGGCACTGGAGATATGCGCCCACTTCAGCCGCGTGGATTGCAGGATGTTCGCCACGTCCGGCTGTCCGAAGGCGATATCGGCCTCCGCGAAAGCCGGATCGGGATCGGATTTTGCCAAAGGTGAATTCACCATCTCCGCCGGAAAGATCAGTTCATGCGGGGCTACGCCTTCCCGCAATTGTTTCAAGGCGGCATTGCCTAAAAACGTGTCGCAAAAAATCTTCAGGTTCTTCATGGATTCGACATCGGCACTACCAGTGCGATGTGCGCAGTATCGCTGTTCGGCAGAAATTAAACAAACCGCATGTT
>JAJNBN010000210.1 GCA_021156225.1 Verrucomicrobiota bacterium
TGGGAAACCAAACAACCTGGCGAATCCGCGGTTGAATTCGGCACCTCGGCAAAATTAGGCGAAACCCTCAAAGTCTCCGGTTCCCGCACCCTCCATCACGTCGAAATCCCCTTAAGCAAACAAGACACAACCTACCACTACCGCGTCAAATCCGGCACGCAAATCTCCGGCATCGCCACCTTCAAAAGCTATCCCACCAAAGAACTACGCGTCGCCCTCGTCGCCGACTGGGGCTTCGCCAAACCCGACCTGACCGCCCTCAAGAAAGACGACATCCACCTCCTCCTCACCGCGGGTGATAACGTCCCCAGCCTCCACCAGTTCTGCGGTTCCGGCGCCACCAACTGCACGAAAGCCTTCAGCGCTCTCATCGATTCCCAACCCGGCCTCTTCCGCAGCACCCCCTTCCTGCCCGCCCTCGGCAATCACGACCGCGAGATCCGCCCTCGCGGCCCCAAACCGCCCGCCGAAGCTGTTTATGACACCAACGCCCTCGCCTACCGCACTTTCTTCGAACTCCCCGGCGACGAATGGAAATGGACCTTCGATTTTCCCGCCTTTGACGCCCGCTTCATCGCGCTGGATCTGAACCATATCCAAGACATCGGCACCACCTGGCAAACCTGCCACGCCCTCGCCGAAGGTTCCGAGCAATTGAAATGGTATGAAGACACGATGAATGCTCCCAAGGCCGGCCACATCATCACCATCTACAACGAGAAAAACTCGGCCATGCGCGCCCAAGTCAAAGGCAAGTGGGGCCAGCTCATCCAGAAAGGCTCGCTCGCGATCACCGGCTTCGGCTACTTCGCCGAGCGCGCCGAAGTGGATGGCTTCAGCTACTACAACACCGCCCTCAAAGGCAATGGTGACAAGTATCCAGATCCCAAATCCGCCTTCCTCGCCAGCGAGCACAGTTACATCCTGCTGACTTTCAAGAAAGACACCGGGGAACTAATAGTGGCGCTCAAAGCCTTGGATGGACGGGTTTTGGATCAAAAGGCGTATCCGAAACGAAAGCCCTAGTGGAGCGTGCCCGTCTCGGGCACAGCAACTCCCGCAAGCCAACTGGCATAAAAATGCCACCACAGCCCCAAAACAGATTCTCCCTGCCGCATTTCGCACCTTATCCCTCGCATTTTGCCATCGAAAATCTCCCTAGCGTTTCTCCCCCTTTTCCCTATCCTTCCCGCCCTAAATTGGTCGGGACAAGCGTCTCTTCCATTTCTGTGGTAAGGACGGGTTCCACCCCGTCCCTGACTGAATGAATGAAAACTGAACGCACAACGCGCCTTGTCACTGGCTTCACTAAGCCAGCGAACCGCCTTTACCTGTCGTTGTGCCTGGCGCTCATCTGCTTCACCACGATGTCTGCCTTCGGAGCAGAAGCCAAAGTCACCAAAGACATCCTCTACAAGCCCGGCAGCGACCTCACCGCTTACGAACTGGAACGCTGCAAGCTGGACCTGTATCTGCCCGCGAAACCCGGCTTCCCCACGCTCGTCTGGTTTCACGGCGGCGGCTTGAAGACCGGCGATGCCGATATGGAGTTCACCCAGAAGATCGCGCAATCACTCGTAGATGCTGACATCGGTTTCGTGATCGTGCATTACCGCTACAGCCCCAAGGTGACCTATCCCGCCTATGTAGAAGATGCGGCGGCATCCTTTGCTTGGACGGTTAAGAACATCGAGAAGCACGGTGGCAATCCGCAGAAGGTTTTCATCGGCGGCCATTCCGCCGGAGGGTATCTGGCGGCTATCGTGGGCTTGGACCCAAAGCGGCTCAAAGAATTCGGCCTCCCGCTGGAGAGCGTCGCGGGCATGATCCCCGTGAGCGGCCAGATGCTCACACACTACACCATTCGTGAGGAGCGCAAGCTCGACAAATACAACGTCATCGCCGACGAAGCCGCGCCCATCTTCCACACGCGCAAAGACACGCCGCCCATGCTCGTCCTCTATGCGGACAAGGACATGGCCACGCGCGAGGAAGAGAACGTCTATTTCGTCTCCACCATGAAAGCCGCCGGGAACAAGCGTGTGCAAGGCCTGCTCATCAAAGACCGCGACCACGGCAGCATCGCCCGCAACATCGCGAACGCCGAAGACCCCGCCCGCCTAGCCATCATAAAATTTATCACCGAAGTCTCCCAAGAACGGGAGTCTACGAAAGCTGCCAAGTGACCAAACTCTTGCAGCAACTAGAAACCAGAAACTTTAAACTCGAAACTGAACCGTCCATGACCAGCACGCAGATCCGCCAGTCGTTCCTCGATTTCTTCAAGTCGAAGCAGCACACCATCGTCCCTTCGTCCAGCCTGATGCCGGACAGCCCGAACCTGCTCTTCACCAACGCCGGCATGAACCAGTTTGTGCCCATCTTCCTCGGCGAACGCAAGGCGGACGTCTCCAAGTGGTCCGGCGTGGTGCCCGCCAGCGACACGCGCGCCGCAGACACACAGAAGTGCATCCGCGCCGGCGGCAAGCACAACGACCTCGATGACGTCGGCCTGGACACCTATCACCACACCTTCTTCGAGATGCTCGGCAACTGGTCCTTCGGCGATTACTTCAAGAAAGACGCCATCGACTGGGCCTGGGAACTCGTCGTGCAAGTCTGGAAGTTTCCGCCGCAACGCCTCTACGCCACCATCTATCAACCGGACAAATCCAAAAACGATCCCGCCGATCGCGATGAAGAAGCCTGGGGCTATTGGGCCGAGAAGTTCCGTTCCGTAGGCCTCGATCCCGCCGTCCACATCGTGAACGGCAACAAAAAGGACAACTTCTGGATGATGGGCGAGACCGGCCCCTGCGGTCCCTGCACGGAAATCCATGTGGACCTCCGCCCCGGACCCGCCGCGACCGAACTCGAAGCACAAATCTCCGGCGCCAAACTGGTGAACGGCTCCGATGCACGCTGCATCGAGATCTGGAACAACGTGTTCATCCAATACAACGCGAACCCGGATGGCACCTTCACGCCGCTGCCCGCCCAGCACGTGGATACCGGCATGGGCTTCGAGCGCGTCACCAGCATCATCCAAGGCACGAAAGGCCTGAGCGATTTCCAAAACGCCAAGATCTCCAACTACGAGACGGACATCTTCCGCCCGATCTTTGACGAGATTGAGACGCTGAGCGGGATGAAATACGGTTCCACGCTTCCGAAGGCTGGATCCACCGGCGACACCGAGCAGGAGAAGATCGACGTGGCCTTCCGCGTCATCGCCGACCACATCCGCACCCTGAGCTTCGCGATTGCTGACGGTATCCAGCCTGGTAACACAGACCGCAACTACGTTCTCCGCCGCATCCTGCGCCGCGCCGTCCGCTACGGCCGCACGCTCGGTTTCCAACAACCGTTCTTCTACAAACTCGTGGACGTCCTCGCCGTGCATTTCGGTGATGTGTTCCCTGAAATCCGCACGCGCAAAGCGCACGTGCAGGAAGTGCTGAAGCGCGAGGAAGAGGCGTTTAACAAGACGTTAGATCGTGGTATTACATTATTTGAACATGCAATGCCAATTGGCTCGAAAGGTTCAATTACCTCAGTCACCATAGACGTAGGTGTAGAAAAACAACCTGATTTTCAGGTTGCAGTTCTCGACAATCAGGTTCAAGGCTGGTTCGCCTTCACTCTTTACGACACATATGGATTCCCTCTCGATCTCACTGAATTGATGGCTCGTGAACGCGGCCTCTCCGTTGACAAAGACGGCTTCAATAAGAAAATGGAAGAGCAGAAAGCCCTCGCTCGTGCCGCTCAAAAGAAAACCGTCATCGAACTCTCCCAAATCGAAACGCAAACCCCCACAAAGTTCGTTGGCTTCGATTCCTTAAACACCGAAGCCAAGGTAGTGGAAGTCGTCGAGTTGAAGGACAAGACGGCGGTCGTTCTCGACACTACTTCCTGCTACGCCGAGATGGGCGGTCAGTTGGGCGACACCGGTGAATTGACCGGCTCCGGCCAGCTCTGGCGCATCGCAGACACGAAGAAAACGGGCAACACGTTCCTGCATTTCCTCGAACAAGGAGATGCTCCCGCCGTGGGTGCGAGCGTGACCTTGGCCGTTGATCCGGCGCGTCGTCACGCCATCGAGCGTCATCACAGCGTCACGCATTTGCTGCACTGGGCCTTGCACGAAGTCGCGAGCAAAGAAGCTTCGCAAAAAGGTTCCGCCGTGGGACCGGACAAGCTGACGTTCGATTTCAACAGCGCCCCGCTTACCGCGCAACAAGTCGCGGACATCGAGAAGCTCGTGAACGAGCGCATCGTGGAAAACGCCGCCGTCTCCTGGACGGAAGTGCCGTATGCCGAGGTGAAGAAGAACGCGGCCATCATGCAGTTCTTCGGTGACAAGTATGGCGACGTCGTCCGCGTGGTGCAGATCGGCGGGCAACCGCAAGCGCTCAATGGTTACTCCATGGAACTCTGCGGCGGCACGCATGTGCGTGGCACCGGTGAGATCGGCCTCTTCCACATCAACAGCGAATCTGCTGTCTCCGCGGGCGTGCGCCGTATCGAAGCCGTCGCCGGCCTCAACGCCTATCAGATCGCCCGCGAACAGGCCGAACTCCTGAAGACCCTCGCCGGCAAGCTCAACACCCCGCTCGCCGAGATCGAGAAGAAGGTCGATGCCATGCTCGCGCATCAGAAAGAGCTGGAGAAGACCCTTAAGGCTGCTGCCCAGCGTGAGGCCGCGCAAACTGCGAAGAGCCTGCTCGGCAAAGTGCAGACCATCAACGGCACGCCCCTCATCGCCGCGAACGTCGGCAATGCCGATGGCGACACTGTCCAGACCATCGTGGACGCGATCAAGGCCGACTTCCAAGGAGTAATCGTCCTCGCCGGTGTGAACAACGGCGCCGTGGCCCTCATCGCCGCCGTGACCCCGGACTTCACCGCCAAGGTGCAAGCCGGCAAGATCATCCAGGCCATCGCCCCCATCGTCGGCGGCAAAGGCGGCGGCAAACCCGACAACGCCCGTGGCGGCGGCAAAGACGCCAGCAAGGTCAACGAAGCCTTGGAAAAGGTGAAGAGCTTGCTCGTTTAAGCTCAGGGATCGAAATCGACTTCGGCAGACCGCGCGTGACTTTCACGCGCGGTCTGTTAGTTTAAGACTGTGCCGCATGAAGGAAGTAAAAAAGGACAGCTACCGCTACCCGTTCGCGCCGCCCGGATGCTAAAACGTCTGGAAAACGTTCACTGGCTGGAGGAAGGACAAAAGTCGCTTCACGCCCTCGGCCTCGCCGCGACCCCTCAAGAACGCTGGGACATCTGGGAAAACAACGTCCGCTCGCTCGGTTATTGGAAGCCCTTGAAGCAGAAAAAATCCGTTAAACCCTGACCATCATATCGGTCGCTGCAGCGTAAGGCACGCTTCCTTCCAAGGGAAAAACCTATGATTCGTCTCGTCCTGATCATCATCGCCCTGTCGCTCGCCCTGGTTAGCGGAATCGCCGTCGCTCTGCATCATTATTGGGGTTGGAAAGGGCTCATCGCCTTCCCCTTCCTCCTCATCGCGCTGCTTTGGGGTGGCAAGATACTCGTTGGAAACCTGATCAAGAAATTCTTCCTCAGCATGTTCTCCCTGAAATCACGGGTGTTGCGGGAAGCCACGATGAACGTCCACTCCGTCAAAGCCATCCCCATGCCCAAACTGGAATTGGAGGATGATGATCACGACCATTCAGCAGCAGGCGATGACCACGATCACGATGAGGACGCAGACGATGAACCCCGGCATTATTTCCAGGTGGACGTCACCATCAACCCGAAAGACGAAAATCGAGTCTGGGAACCCGGCGAGTTCATCCTCACTTCCGACCGTATCAAGAGCCTGGAAGAACTGGAGGACGGCAGCAAGGAACTCGGCACTACCCATGAAGTATTGATCTGGAACGGCACCGCCTTTGGCCCGGATGAAGATGGCAAGTATCCCGGCCAGCAACGCCTGCTGATCACCTTCGCCGTGAAACCGAATTCATCCAAGGCATGGCTCCACTATTACGATGAACCCATCGGCACCTTGAAACTTCCCGGAAGCCATCATCTGACATAAGCCGGTTGTAAGCTTGCTGGCCCGCCCTTATTAGAGCACAGTAAGAAAGTTATGCTAGCAGACGAAAAGGCCACCCCCGAGCAGATTTCGGTGTTTCGTAGCATGACTCCGTCGAAAAGATGGAGCGCCGCTCATAATCTTTATTGGACGATTCGTCGGCACAAGACCGCTTTCTTGCAACAACAACACCCTGACTGGTCTGACCAAAAGGTGGATGATGAAATCCGCCGCATATTCCTGCATGCCCGAAGCTGACTTGCTAAGATTGTTCGTCCAGCCTCTGAACGAATTGGGTATCCGTTACATGGTGAGCGGCAGCATCGCAGCCATGTTGTATGGAGAACCCCGGGTCACGCATGACATCGATCTGATCGCTTTCTTGCGTTTCAAGGACGTTGAAAAAATTCCTCAGATATATCCCGATCCGGACTTTTACACTCCTCCTGCAGAAGTGCTTGGCATCGAGTTGCGACGGGAACAGCGGGG
>JAJNBN010000211.1 GCA_021156225.1 Verrucomicrobiota bacterium
AAGCGGCACCGTCACGTCCTTGGTTTGCTCCCCTTGGCGCACCTGCAACTGGGCCGGTTTGGCGGCGGTGGAGTTAAGCAGTTCACGGGTGAATTCGATCAGGCTGCGAACCGTTTGCCCATTGATGCGCAGCACCACATCCCCTTCGCGCAAGCCCGCCTTATGGGCCGGGCTCTCGGGTTGCACGGCCCCCAAAACCAGCGGGATGGTGCCAGACCGGATACGGGCGCCGAACCACAGGGAACGCAACGTCTCCGGGGTCATTTGTTCAGCCATGGCCTCGCCTACGCGCTTGATAGGGATGGCGAACCCGATGCCCTGCCCTTGGCCATAAACAGCCACGTTCATGCCGATCAACTCACCGTTCATATTGATGAGCGGGCCGCCGCTGTTGCCCGGGTTGATGGCTGCATCCGTCTGCAACCAGTCCAGCACATCCAGTTTCTGGTCTTCCATTGGCGGGCGACGGCTTTTAGAACTCAAAATACCCCGGCTTACCGAACCGCCCAGCCCGAAGGGATTGCCCAGCGCGACCACCGTTTCTCCCAGCAGCAGATCATCATCCCGGGCGAAATCGATGGCCCGGAACCTTTCGTTGCCTTTGATCCGGATCCTTAGGATTGCCACATCACTCTTGCTGGTGCTGGAGATCCGGTCCGCCTCATACTCACCGCCCCCGGCTTCTTCCGACAGTTTCACCCAAATGCGATTGGCCCGGCGGACGACATGCTCATTGGTCAGGATATAACCGCCTTCATCGATGATAACACCCGAACCGACGCTATAACGGCGTTCCGTGGTCCGTTTACGATGGCCATAATACTGTTCAAAGAGGGCATCTTCCAAAGTCCGGGTCTCCACCAACGTCTCAGTGGCGATGTTTACGACGCACGGCATCGCCCTTTGGACCGCCTTCACCGTGGCGTCCAGACGGACATCATCGGCGCCAATTGTTGAGTGGCTCAACGTCGCCGCCTGCGTGGCCGGAATCGCGAGCCCGGTCATGGCAAAAAAGAGTGTGATAAAAAAATTTACCCGCTTCATACCTCTAATCGGACCACCATTATAATCTGTAAGTTCAATACACCGTTTAACATATAACTTTATTGCGCCCTTTAATTCCACCGCCGGATGGGCCTATTCCTCCGCAAGCGTTTGGCACCAAACACTTCCGTAGGCTTGACAATGCCTCACGCGCCCTCGAAAAGCAATGGCGAGTGAGGAGGACATCCCAGAATAATTATGTACATTGGCGGATGGGTGCGAGTGATCGCGCCCAGTTGCACGATGCTGCCCCGAAACCGCCCGCCGAACGCCTCATGCAGGTCGTATGGGAGCAGCAAAGGCTGAAGCGCGGTGAGTTGAAGACTTTGGATGGTCGCTCAGTCAAGATTCTCCATCCTGGCTGGCTGAACCGGGCCTCCGGACCTGACTTTCAGGACGCCGTCATCCAATTCGCCGGTCAAGCCCCGCAGACGGGTGATATCGAGGTGGATGTCGAATCCAGCGGCTGGCACTCCCACAAGCATGACGTAAACCCGGCCTACCGCAATGTAGTGCTCCACGTGATATGGCAGGGCGGCAACTCTCCTTCCCCCCTCCCCACGCTGGCGATGAGCGAATTCTTGGATTCGCCCCTGGCCGAACTTCAGCATTGGCTGGCCAATGATGAAAGAGAAGGCGTGCCCAAATCCTTCCAAGGTCAGTGTTCTGCACCGTTAAAGTTGCTGGATGAAGCGGTGTGGCGGGATGTTTTAGGGCAAGCAGCCTTGATTCGCCTGCAGGCCAAGGCCGCCCATATCGAGGCCCGCGCCCGTCAGGTGGGTTGGGAGCAGGTGCTCATCGAGATGCTTTTCCGCGCCTTGGGTTACAAGCAGAACGTCTGGCCCATGCAACGCCTGGGCGAACTCAGCCCGCATGTCATGGACGCCATGAACGGGGAACGTTGCCCGGCTTCCTTGCAAGCCCTGATGTTTGGGGTGTCCAACCTGCTGCCGGAAGATATTCGCGACCCGAATCGTCCAGTGGATGCGTATGTCCGCAAGCTCTGGGACATCTGGTGGCACCGGCGCCACGTCTTGCACGAGCATATCCTGCCACGTGATGTTTGGCGCTTTAACGGCATCCGCCCGGCCAATCATCCCCAACGCCGCCTCGCGCTGGCCGCCCATTGGTTGGCCAAGAAAGATCTCGCCACCCGACTGGAAGAATGGCTGGCCCAAAAAGTCCGCAAGAACCAGCTCGTGCCCAGCCTGCTGGAGATCATGCAAGCGGAGCGGGATGAATTCTGGTCCTGTCGCTGGACCATGAAAGCCGCGCGCATGACCCAGGAGCAACCCCTGCTCGGCGAGATCCGCCTGACCGATGTGTCCATGAATGTCATTTTGCCCTGGCTCTGGCTCCGTGCCGCCAAGGGCCAGAACAGCGAGCTCGTGGAGGAAGTGGAAAATCGTTACCTGAGCTGGCCGCGTTCGGAGGACAACTCCGTCCTGCGTCAGGCACGTCGACGGTTGTTGGGACATTCTACCCCCAGCATCCTTACCACCGCCGCCGAGCAACAAGGTTTGATCCAGATCGTCAGGGATTTCTGTGACCATGCGGACTCCACTTGCGCGGACTGCCCTTTCCCGGGATTGATCAATAGCGTCAGCACAGGAAAAGCAAACGAGGGATAAACACACTACCTGGCCATCAACCTGGCCGCATTCTCACGCCGTATCGCCTTGTCTTGCACATCGCTGAACTTGGACTCCTGCAATTTCAAAGCCGCCGCTTCAAAATAAAACAACGGGGCCAATGAACCGAAGAGCAGCCGTTCCACTGGCACTTGCTTCAACAGTTCTTCAATACCGGCCACTCCTTCCAGTGTAGCGATCTCCACGGAGACATGGCCCGCATTCACCAGCTTGAGCAACAAGTCTGGACGCAGCGAACGAAACGCGTTGAGCAGTTGTAATCGCACGCCCGGTACGGTTTTGATCACCTCCACCAACGGTGCGAGGTCCACCTGCGGCACCTGCACCAGCGGATGCTGCGTGCGTTCATCCTCCATGCTGACGGCCAGTTGCACCAACATACCGCGTTCCGTCGCGAGCTTGAGCAGCTTCACAAACGCCGCGTCGTTCAACGCATAGCGATGATAATTCGGGAACACCCGGATGCCGCGCATGCGATACTTCTCCTGGCACCGCCGCAAATCCTCCTCCCAATCCGGCAACGCCGGATTCACCGTGCCGAGGGGTAGGAACAATTTCTCATCTGTGCGCTGACACATCGCAGCGAGCCGTCCGTTCACCCCATCCACATCATGATGCAGCAGCGCATCGAAACTCCCCGCCCATGCTTGTTTCACACCGCGCTCACGTAAAGCTTTCGCCAGCAATGCCGCTTCATCCAAGGGCAAGCGACGAAATGGCCAGCGCCCCAGAAAGACATTTGTATCAATGATCGGCGTGCTCATACCGTCATGCCTTTCGCCTTGAGGATAGGAGTAAGCAGCCGCTGCAGATTGCCCGAGGCGATCAACTCTTTCGTCGCTTCCGGCAATTGCGTTCCCAGCACCTTGCCGATCTGCGAAGCAAAGCTTCGTCCCGCCGCATCGCTGCCATAGACCACACGTTCCGCACCGACTTCCCTTACGGCCATCTCGACAAAGCCCGCTGTCGGATTCGAGCCCGCAATCTCCACATACACATTCTTATGCGGACGCAACGCGCGGGTGCCTGCCTCCCAATTTCCTCCTGCGTGATAACAGACCATAGGCACCTCGGGCAAGCGACCCGCCAGCTCGGCCACGTCTTGCGGCGTGGATTCGCCCGGCGGATTGCCGCCCGTCTTCTGCCACGCATGCTGCACGATGAGTCCCTTCAATTCATGCGCCCGTTTCACCAGCGTTTCCACTTCCGGCGTGTTGCAGCGCTTCGCCACCCAGAGCTTGATACCGATGAGCGGACCCTTTGCCACGCAACGATCGATCTCTTTGAGACTTTCCTCCACGTGTTCACCGCTCACGTAACACAGGCCGAAGGCTCGATGATTCCAGTGGAGCAGCGCCTCCATCGTTTCGTCATTCTTCTTACGGAGCTGTTCCGGCGTAGGATTCGTGAGCAGCGGCGGCAACCCCATCGAGAGCACCACCCGCTCAACGCCCACGCGGTCCGCGATCTCCATGAGCCGTCCCATGCGCTCATCGATCGTGCGACCCGGTGTGGAAAGGTGGCAATGGCTGTCCCAGAATTTCATATCAGCAACAACCTGTTCATTAACTCCCGCGTTCAACGCAATGTCAACGCACACGCATGAACGCACAGAGCGCGGCATTGATGCCGCCTCAACTTCCGCTGCCGGCAGGAGGTGAACTATATTCCATGCCCTGCTATGTTATCGAGAGTTTAAGCGGCATAGATGCCGCGTTCCACTTCACCAACACATCGCTTGGCAACCGCAGTCCATCCGCTACCATCCTGCACGTGAAAACCCCGTCCCGTCGTGAGTTCATTAAAGGCGTCGCGTTGGCTGGTCTGGCGGCGAGTGCTGCACCCACCCTCCTCGCGCATGCCGCTGAGAGCAAGCATCCGCTAAGTTCCTTCGATGACGAGATGGAATCCTTCATGAAAGCCCGCCAAGTTCCCGGCGGCTCACTCGCCATCGTGAAGGACGGCAAGCTCATCTACGCGCGCGGCTACGGACTGGCGGATCGTGAAAAGAACCTGCCCGTGCAGGCCGACTCGCTCTTCCGCATTGCCAGTATCTCCAAGCCGTTTACCGCCGTAGGCATCTTGAAACTGGTGGAGCAAGGCAAACTGAAGCTGGATGACAAAGCCCTGGAACTCCTGAAGCTGCCGGAAAAACCGCTCGATCCGCGCTGGGAAGACATCACCGTCAGGCATCTGCTCCATCACACCGGCGGTTGGGATCGCGATGCCGCATTTGATCCCATGTTCCGCCCGGGCACGATCGCAACCAACTTAAACGTCGAAGCACCGGCCAAACCCGAGCACATCATCCGCTACATGCTGGCGCGCAAGCTCGATTCAGCGCCCGGCGAGCGTTATGCCTATTCAAACTTCGGCTACTGCATTCTCGGCCGCATCATCGAGAAGCTCACCAAACAGGATTACGAAACTTACATGAAGGAAGCCGTGCTGGCACCCATCGGCATCAAGCGGATGCAGATCGGCAAATCCGTAGCCGGCCAGCAGGCGAAGGGCGAAGTGAAGTATTACATGCCGGACAAAGGGACGGCGGATTCCGTCTTTCCCGCCATTAAAAGACGCGTCCCGTGGCCCTATGGCGGCTTCTATCTGGAAGCCATGGATGCCCACGGCGCGTGGATCGCTTCCGCCGTGGACCTCGTCCGCTTCGCCAGTGCATTTGATGATGTGTCGAAGAGCCCATTGCTTAAGAAAGAAAGCATCCGGGAGATGTTCTCCCCGCCCGCGGCCCCCGTCTCTCGCACACCTGAGGGAAAACTGAAAGATTCCTATTATGCGCTGGGGTGGCAAGTGCGCCCCGTCGGTCGTGAAGGCAAATCGAACACCTGGCACAGTGGCAGCCTCCCCGGCACCAGTACCTTGCTCGTGCGCCGCTGGGATGGCTTGGACTGGGCCGTGCTCTTCAACCAACGCTCCAAAGATTCCAAGCTGCCAGACGGCGCAATCGATGGCGCCATGCACAAAGCCGCAGGCAAAGTCACTGAATGGCCGAAGGAAGATTTGTTCCCGAAGTTTGCTTAAGGCTTACCACACTTCCACCGGTCCCTTAGGCACGGGAATCGCCTGCCGTTGCGCTACGCCCGGTTCACTTTCCTGCATGAAGGACGCGATCATAGGCGGCGGCTGATACTGCGCCTTCAACTCGCCGTTATCTTCCAGGAACTGCTGCCGCCAACGGCGATACTCCTCGATGATCTCGTAATATTGCGCGCGGGAAGAGAGCAGCACCACACGCTTATTGAAGACGTGCACAGGGCCGAAGCGCTTGCTGTACCATGGCGCCACTTTGCGGAACATCCGGCAGCCGTGCTCTTCACCAAAGACCTCGATCATGCGGTCCAAGTGGCGTGACATCACGTTCACGCGTTCATCAAACGTCGGCTCGGGCAGCAGCACACCCGTATCGATGTAATGCCGCGTGTGAGCAAAAATCCATGGATTGTAGAATGCTCCCCGGCCCACGCTCACCCCCGCGCAGCCCGTCTCATCCAGCATCATCTTGGCTGCTTGCGGCGTGGTCACGTCACCATTGCCGATGACCGGGATGCGCTTCACCGCCTGCACCACCTTGCGGATGCCCGCGAGATTTACCGTGCCGCCAAAACCCTGTTCGCGCGTGCGCCCATGCACGAAGATCGCCGACACGCCCACATCTTCCAGCGCACGGGCCAAGTCCGGTGCCGTGATGTTATCGTCATCCCACCCGAGACGCATCTTGGCGGTGATTGGGATCTTCACCGCATCCACCATGCCCTTCACCAGCGCCGCTGTCTTATCCAGCTCCGTCATCATTGCCGAGCCGCCACCTACGCGCGTGACCTTCTTCACCGGGCAC
>JAJNBN010000212.1 GCA_021156225.1 Verrucomicrobiota bacterium
GCTTCAGCATACAATCAGAGCTGCGGCCTTCGGCTTGGCGGGTCGAGCTGCCATCGAAACCCCACATCGGCAGTTCTTCCAGCTTCGGGAAGCTGCTGAACTCCTTGATTTGAGTCTTGCTACGGAGATTCGGCACGGGCGTGTAGCCGTCGAGCCATATATATTCCAACTTATATTTCGCCATGTGTATTGGAGGTGTTGTGTTTAGTCCGGTTTGACTGCGCAAAATGCTACAGTGTGCCCAGTGCTTGTAAGTCTGAGCAGCTAAGATGCCACTTGGCAAGCTTAGCTAATGACCTCACTCTAAAAATCATTGCAAACTGCTCTGGGACAGACAGAAACAGCGCTTTTCCGAAAATCTATCCACTTCATGCAACGATTGTTTTCTATGAATGCATTTAATCAATCTGGCTTTTTTTATCCACCTCATGATAAACCCAGACAAGTCACACAGAATGAAGCTGTTAAGACTGAAAAACTCCTTTGCCCGCTGCCACTTTGAGTGCGATGCTCCCGCTATTGCGGGCTAGAATTCGATTTGTCTCATGTTAAAAGTAAAGGATACCCTCAGAGCCACCGTCCGGTTGACCTTCGATGGCCGCGTCATCAAGAACTTCCACGGCCCTAATGCCCAAGAGCGTTTCGATAACGAAGTCCGGGTTTTACGCCATTTGGAAGAGCGTGCCTGCCCATTCGTCCCCAAGCTGCTCGAAGCTCGACCCGAAAGCCTCACCATCGTTACCACCAATTGCGGCATGCGCGTAGAGCATTTGGACGCCGCGCGCACCAAGGAGCTCTTCGCCGAGCTGGAAGCCTTCGGCGTCCGCCATGACGATCCGGACATGCGCAATGTCACCTACCGCCAGACCGATGGCCGATTCTGTTTGATTGATTTTGAGTTCGCCACAATCCTCCCCGGCTCAAAATAACTGCGCCCTATTTGCATGAATCCTGTGAGCCGCGCCGCCGCCGTCCGCACCTTCAAATGGTCCGGCCGCACCGATGTGGGAAAAGTCCGCAAAAACAACGAGGACTCCTTTCTCGGCCTTCAGTTCGACGCCCGGGAGATCCATCGCCTCGGCAAATACGGTGAAGCCTCCAATGCCCATCACGATTTTGTCTTCGCCGTGAGTGATGGCATGGGCGGCGCGAAGTCCGGCGAATACGCCAGCCGCATCGCCGTGGAAAAGATCACCACCCTGCTCCCTCGTTCATTCCAGAATTCCGCCCTCGGCCTGGACGCCGGCTTTGCGGATATCCTTACCGAGCTGTTCACCCAAACCCATCGCTCCCTGAAATTCTTCGGCGAAAGCTACGATGAATGCCGGGGCATGGAAACCACCCTGAGCCTCTGCTGGTTCGCTCCCGGATGGATGTATTTCGGCCATGTTGGCGATAGCCGCATCTATTATCTCCCGGCTGGCAGCGATACGATCAAGCAGCTCACCCATGACGACACGCACGTGGGCTGGCTCCTGCGCAACGGCAAGATCAATGAACGAGAAGCCCGCAACCACCCCCGCCGCAGCGTGCTGCAAAAAGCTCTCGGTGGTGGCAACATGTTCGTAGATCCGCAAGTAGGTGCCGTAGGCTGCGAACCTGGCGATGTCTTCCTCATCTGTTCCGATGGCTTGATCGACGGCCTCTATGACCATCACCTGGTCGAACTGCTCCGCTCCACGGATGCCCAGTCGGGTGGTAAAGGCCCCGCTCAATTGCTCGTCGAGGAATCCCTGAAGAACAGCGGCAAAGACAATACGACCGCGCTGGTGATCCAAGTTTCGTAACCGCTAACGGCCAACGGAATAACGGCATTCCCATTGCCGTTAAATTGCCGTTAAATTGCCGTTAAATTGCCGTTAAATTGCCGTTAAATTGCCGATAAACTTCCGTTAAGTTGCCGTTAAATCAATCCTCAAAAAACAACAAGGGGCACCCTTACGGGTGCCCCTTTTGAAAAGCTGCGTTGCGCACCAAGGTCGGCTCACGGGCCGCCCTTATTGGTGCGCAGGCGCAAATTAACCGTGGTAGCCTTCCTCGCCGTGTTCGGCCAGGTCCAGACCTTGGCTTTCCACTTCTTCGGAGACGCGCAGACCGATGGTCGCCTTCACGATGAAGGCGATGATCGCCGTGGCGACCACGCTCCAGACGATGGTCAGAACCACCGCCTTGATCTGGTTGCCGACCAAGCCAGGCAGCAAGTCCATGCCTGCCTTGCCGAGCACTGCATTGGCCTTCTCGTCAGCGAACACACCCGTGAGGATCGCACCCAGCGTGCCACCCACACCGTGCACACCGAACGTGTCCAAGGCGTCGTCGCAACCGATCATCTTCTTCAGGTAGGTCACAGCGAGGAATGGAATGATGCCCGCCAGCACGCCGATGATCACCGAGGAGGTCGCCGTCACGAAGCCGGCACCCGGAGTGATGACAACCAGACCGGCCACGATACCGGAGCAGAAGCCCAGCACGCTCGGCTTGCCCTTGATGGCCCATTCCATGACCGCCCACACGAAACCAGCCACCGCCGCCGCGAGAGTCGTGGTCATGAACGCGTTGGATGCGATACCGTCAGCGCCTAGCGCGGAGCCGGCGTTGAAACCATACCAGCCCACATAGAGCATGCCCGTGCCGATCATGCACATCACCATGGAGTGAGGCGGCATCGGTTCCTTGCCGTAGCCCTTGCGCTTGCCAAGGATGATGCAGAGCACCAGAGCAGACCAACCGGAGGTCATATGCACCACCGTGCCGCCGGCGAAGTCGATCGCTTTGATCGTCGCCTCTTTGTTGAGCGTACCGCACATCAAGCCGGTCGTGGACCAGACCATGTGTGCGAACGGGAAGTAAACCAGGAACATCCAGAGCGCCACGAACAGCAGCACTGCGGAGAACTTCATGCGCTCGGCGATCGCGCCAACGATCAGCGCCGGGGTGATGATCGCGAACGTAAGCTGGAACATCGCCCACATGGCATCGCTGATCCAGTAATAGCCGGCACCCGTCTTATACGGATCCACACCATTGAGGAATTTCTGATCGAGGCTGCCCACGATACCCTTCACCAGTTCGTCACCGGAACCGAAGGCGAGGCTGTAACCGCAGGCCCACCACAGGATGGTCACCAAGCCAGTGATGCCCATGCACTGGGCCAGGACGGAGAGAACGTTCTTCTTCCGGACCAAGCCGCCGTAGAACAGCGCCAGACCAGGGAGCGTCATGAACAGCACGAGAGCGGTGGAGGTCATCTGCCACGCGTTGTGACCAGGACCAGGTCCCGGGATCTTGGAATTCACATCCGGCGTGCGGGCACCGTTGTTCACGTAGGCTTCGATGTCAGCCACGCGTTGTTCCAAAGTAGGGTCCTTGGGTGCGGCCGGAGCTGCAGTTTCAGCAGCGGCAGGCGCTGCATTAGTGGCAGCATCCTGGGCTTGGATGGTTCCCGCCAGACAGAGCCCGGTCAGGGCAATCAGACTGAGTATGCGTTTCAGTTTCATTATGATCATTTCTCCTGTTATTGTTTATACTGCCTTGTCACCGCGCTCGTCCGTGCGGATACGGATCGCTTCATCTACCGGCGAAACGAACACCTTGCCGTCACCGATCTTGCCCGTCTTGGCGGCCTTCACGATGGCTGCCACGGCGGCCTCGACCCGTTCATCGGGCAATACCACTTCGAGTTTTACTTTGGGCAGGAAGTCCACCGTGTATTCGCTGCCACGATAGATTTCCGTGTGACCCTTCTGACGGCCAAAGCCTTTGACTTCGGTGACCGTCATACCTTCGACACCCTGCTCACTTAGGGCGTCCTTCACTTCTTCCAACTTGAATGGTTTAATGATCGCTTCGATTTTCTTCATAATTGCCTTAACGAACTGGTTAACTCTGTTGATTTACTTTCTGCACCGGCTACAGGCCGGATACAGTCACCCAACCCCGTCCCCACCTGCGGAAATTTGTCCCTTGCATGCCTCGCAAAAAACTCAGGCCCGCTTGACAGCCAACCGAGCATGCAGCACTAAGCACCCGTGATGCCAACGTGAAAAATATTTGTAAATCATTCATAATATCCTGATTTAAAGGAATTTGCGTCTCACATGAAAACCAATCACCTCTTCCCCTTATGCACACAATCAACCAGCGTGTTTCTTTTTATCCACATCGAACACAACCATTCATTGATTTGCGGCAAGCCATGAATCGTGCTCATTAAACATGTCGAGCTTGTCCAGTTGGGCGTCTGTTGACAGCATGAGTGCCAGCCATGCTAGCCGCCATCGACCACTCCAGCCTGCTTCTCATTGCAGCCTTGTCCGTGGTCGGCCTGATCCTGCTGGTCACTTACCTGCGTGTTCATGCTTTTCTGGCACTGATTATCGCGTCGCTTTTCGTGGGCATTGCCAGTGGCATGGATCTATCCACCATTGGAAAGGCCATTGAGACAGGTGTAGGCAATGTTTTGGGCTCCATCGCGTTGGTGATCGGCCTGGGCACTGTTTTAGGGCGGTTATTGGCGGAATCCGGCGGAGCCCAAGTGCTCGCAGATAAGATTCTCAAGACAGCCGGTGGCCATAAACTCACGTGGGCTTTGGCAGCGTTATCGTTTCTAGTAGGGTTGCCGGTTTTTTTCGGCGTAGGTGTGATGCTGATGGTCCCGATTGTCTTTGCTTTGGCCGGGCGCCAATCCACTCCTTGGCTCGTGCTGGTACTTCCAACCGTTGCCGGTTTGACTGTCGCTCATGGTCTGGTCCCGCCGCATCCGGGTCCGATGGCCGCTATCGGATTGCTGAAAGCGGATGTGGGGAAAACGATTGGTTGGTCTATTTTGCTCAGCATCCCTTTGCTGATCTTGGCAGGTCCTTTGTTCACTCACTTCGTCAAAAAGCGCCTGGTGGTGGCCACTCCAAGCCTTCCAGCGACTGCTAATCCCGCTGTATCTCCAGCGCCCCGGCCATCGGCTTCGCTCGGGCTGACCTTGATGGTCATACTATTGCCGGTGGGGCTAATGCTCTTGGGCAGCCTCGCGATCATTGTGCTGACGGAAGGCACTCTGCTTCGCAAGAGCCTCCATCTACTTGGCCATCCCATCGTTGCCATGCTGGCTGGAGTGGTCGTATCTATGATTGCGCTCAGCCGCCAATGCCGCTTCACACGCGCGGACCTGCTCAAGTTCAGCGAGGACTGCCTGGGCCCCATCGCCGCCATTCTCCTCGTCGTAGGTGCAGGCGGTGGCTTCAGTCGAGTGTTGTTTGAAAGTGGCGTGGGCGAAGCCATCAAGACCATGGCAGCCGATTGGAAACTTCACCCGCTCATCTTCGGCTGGCTCATCGCCGCTCTCATCCGCATCGCCGTCGGTTCCGCCACCGTCGCCATCACCGCTGCCGCTGGATTGCTCGCTCCGATCGTCGCCGCTGATCCCAGCATCAATCGCGAACTGCTCATCCTCTCTCTCGGCTGCGGCTCATTGATTCTCTCCCATGTGAACGATGGCGGTTTCTGGTTTGTGAAAGAATGTTTCAAGCTTAGTGTCAGCGAGACATTGCGCACCTGGACCGTCATGGAAACCATCATCTCTATCGCTGGCCTTGCGCTCGTATTGCTGCTCAATGCCTTGATTTCTTAAACTATGTTCATCTTCGACGCCCACCTCGACCTCAGCATGAACGCGCTGGAATGGAACCGCGATTACACGCGCCCCATCTCCGAGATCCGCGAACGCGAAAAGGGAATGAATGACAAGCCCGATCGCGGCCTCGGCACAGTGTGCTTTCCCGAATTGCGCAAAGGCAATGTCGGCCTCGTCGTCGCCACACAAATCGCGCGCTATGCAAAGCCCACGCATCCCCTCGGTGGCTGGCGTTCTCCCGAACAAGCGTGGGCACAAACGCAAGGCCAGCTCGCGTGGTATCGCGCGATGGAAGACCAGGGCGAAATGGTCCCCATCACCAATCTTGACGCGATGGAAAAACACCTCGCGCTGTGGAACGACGACACCATCGAGAACACCAAGAAACCCATCGGCTACATCCTTTCCCTCGAAGGCGCCGACTCCATGGTGAAGTTGAGCTATCTGGAAAAATCTTATGCGCAAGGCCTGCGTGCCCTCGGACCGGCCCACTATGGCCCCGGCACCTATGCCCACGGCACCGATGACACTGGCGGCCTCGGTCAAAAAGGTCGTGAACTGCTGCAAGAGATGATGCGCCTCAAACTCATCCTCGATGCCACGCACCTCTGCGATGACAGTTTTTGGGAAGCGATGGATCTCTGGACCGGCCCCGTCTGGGCGAGCCACCAAAATTGCCGCACCTTGGTGAATCACAACCGCCAGTTCACCGATGAACAGATCAAAGAACTCATCAAACGCGGTGCCGTCCTAGGGGGTCCCTTGGATGCCTGGATGATGGTACCCGGCTGGATCCGCCAAAAGACCACCCCCCAATCATCTGGCGTCTGCCTGAAACACATGGTCGATCACCTCGATCACATCTGCCAGCTTGCGGGCAACGTAAACCACATCGGCATCGGCACCGATCTCGATGGCG
>JAJNBN010000213.1 GCA_021156225.1 Verrucomicrobiota bacterium
CCGATAAGTTGGATAAAGGCATAGCCATGGCTGTGTCGTCCGGGAGCATGGCAGATTCGTCCAGATTTGAAAGCACGATACCGGTAGAACAGGAGACGGGCCGCAGAACCAGCGGTTTTACTTTAGCTTAACAAATATCCAGCAAACCTTCTGAAAACGCCATAAAACCCCTCATATTAGGACATTTGCTGAGATTTACACTTCGTTAACACAAATGGTCTGAGCGGCACACAATTGCTTAACCGCCAGGGGATTGACTGGTGCCCAACAAGAAAGGGCTGTAGTAAATGAAACTCTTTGCGAAGGTATTTTTAGTGGTGGCGGCGCTGGTGGGCGCATCCGGGGTGGCGCAGGCGGCGGACAGCCAGACCCTCACGAACTGGTTCACCACCAATTCGGCCAAGTACGCCCGGGTGTACAAGACCACCACCGCTCAGGCCAATGGCACGACGGGGACCACCTGGACCAACCAAGCTTCGCCCGTGTATTCGGACATCCAAGTCATCCAATACTCGGCCAACTGGGTGTATGTCCAATACAGCGGACTGGCCAGTCACGTGATGGGTCCATGGTTGAATCCGCAAGGCGGGGTATTCCAGTTCTGGCCGACGAACCGGCATGGGATTCACCGTTTTTCGCGCAATCCCGTGGTGCAAGCCGGAACCAAGGATTCTACGTCCGGCGGTTACTCCGGTCTGTTCGTGAACGGTGTGGCGATCTTCAATGCCCTTGATGGCCAAGCCTACGATGGCAGTCAGATCCAAGGGATGGCTCCCCATACGCAGGCCACTTATTACTGGCATCGCAATGCCCCGGTGGCTGAGGCGTTCAACTTTGATCCGGCGCTGGGACACCAGCCGCCTTCGGCCGTGTATCACACGCACCAGAATCCGTTGGGATTGCGTTACCAGCTCGGGGATCATGTGGATTTCAATTCCAGCGCCAAAACTTATTCGGAGAGCACCGGCAGTGTGACCAAGCACTCGCCCATCATCGGTTGGGCGCATGATGGTTATCCGATCTATGGTCCGTATGGTTACAGCAGCGCTTCCAACAGCGCGAGCGGCATCCGGCGCATGGTGCCGGGCTATGTGAAACGGGATGGCAGCAATGGCACGGATTCAGTCGATTCCAACCGGTCTGTCATTCCGGCCTGGTACGCGCGCTATCGGCAGGCCCATTTCGGCGGGGGGTATTCGACCACCGCCGGTGCTTCGCGTGCGGCTGTGAACGCCACTTATCCCTTGGGCACGTTTGCGCAGGACTGGGCGTATCTGGGTGACGTGGGCAAAACGAAGGGGGTGGACTTCGATCTGGATGAGTATAACGGGCGGCTTTGCTACACGCCGGAATATCCGAACGGAACTTATGCCTACTTCACGGCGATCGATGCAAATAACGCAGCGACCTATCCTTATCTGCTCGCGTTTGAATTCTACGGTGATGCCACGGGTGGTTCGGTGGCCAACATCTCGGAATCCGTGACCACGCAATTTGTGGGCGGACCTAACACCGCTTTGGTTTTGAACACGCCGGCGGTGAACGATGAGACGAGCACCGTGACGCTGACGTGGAGTTCAGTGGAAGGCGGTACCTATCAGGTGGAATCATCCCCGAACCAGTCCACCTGGACGACGCAAACGGCCAGTCTGGCCTCACAGGGGATTTCTACCCAGAGCAGTTACACGGGGACGACAGGCACTGGTTATGGGCGGGTGACCCGCACGGCCCTGGCCAGCTACGACAGCGCCACGACAGGAACTTTCTCCAGCACTCAGACGGACACCGAGAGTTATACCATCGGGTCGTTCTCCATCACCGATCCACAATCGCAAACCGTGAACCCGGGTGCCAATGTGACTTTCTCAGTGACGGTCACTGGGACGGGGCCGTTCACGTACTTGTGGTATAAGGGCGTAGATTCCATTGCTACAGCCACAAACAGCAGCTACACGATCAATAGTGTCACGGCGGCGAATGCCGGGACTTACAAGGTGGTGGTGACGAAGGGAGCGACCTCCCTCACCAGCAATGGTGCTGTTCTCGCGGTGAACATTGCTCCGACCATCACGCAAGATCCGCAGTCTCTGACGGTCAATGAAGGTGTCAATGCGACCTTCACTGTTACAGCGACGGGCACGGCACCGTTGAGCTATCAATGGAAGAAGGGGGTCACGATCATCAACAACGCTACGAACAGCAGTTACACGGTCACGAATGCGACCTCGGGGAGCAATGGGACTTACTCGGTGGTGGTCTCAAACATCGTGACTTCCGTCACCAGTGCCAGCGCGACCCTCACGGTGAATGCCCCCGTGAACATGGCTCCGACGATCACGACGGAGCCAGTTTCTCAAACCGTCTCCACTGGCTCCAGTGCGACCTTCACCGTTGTCGCCAGCGGCACCGCGCCGTTCACCTATCAGTGGAAACTGGGTAACGATCCGATCAGCAATGCCACGAACAGCAGCTACACGACGACCATTGAGGGCAGTTACACCGTGATAGTGACGAATTCTTATGGGTCGGATACGAGCGCCGTGGCCACGTTGACAGTCTTGCCTGCGACCTCAGATGACACGGTGATCCTGACAGAATGGCTCACGGACTTTGCGGGCCGCTACGCGCGTATCTATGAGACGAAGGCGGCGGAGACGGCGGGCACTTCCGTGACGACCTGGAACCGGGGTGCCGGGGTGCAGACGACGCCGACGTATGGTGGCGTGCAGGAGATCAGCTCCTCGGAGGATTGGGTGTATATCCGCACGACGGGGCTGGGTTATCATGTGATGGGGCCGTGGTACCTGGATGCGCAGAAGACGCAGCTCTTCCCAAATTACCCCGACAACAGTCGTACGCTCTGGCGCTTCCCGCGTACGCCGGTGGTGGCGACGTCACCCACGTTGACCACGCTCGGTGCCATCGGTTACTTCGTGGACGGTGTGGCGATGTTCGATGGTCAGGATGGTTACTACTGGAACGGTACCGCCGAGGCGCAGAGCGGTTCGGGCGGTTTGTGGAATCGTGATGCGTTCCCGGTGGAAGGCGTGAGCTTCGATCCCGCGAACGCGCATCAGGAGCAGACGGGCATGTATCATTACCATGCCAACCCGATGGCCTTGCGTTACCTGATGGGCGATCACGTGAACTACAACACGACCACGAAGGTCTATTCTGAGAAGGCGGGCACACCTACACAGCATTCGCCGATCATCGGCTGGGTGAAGGATGGTTATCCGATCTATGGGCCGTATGGTTATGCGAATGCCACAGATGCCAATAGCGGCATCCGGCGCATGACGACCGGGTATGCCTTGCGGAACGGGCAGAACAGCACGGTGAATCTGAGCACGACCGGACGCATCACGTTACCCGCCTGGGCCGCACGCGGACGGAATCGCTCCGCCACGCTGGCGGCGAACGAATACGGTCCGGGTGTGGCGGGCATCTATACCATCGGCCGTTATCACGAAGACTACGAATACCTCGGGGATGTGGGCAAGGTGCAGGGCACGGACTACGATCTGGACGAGCACAATGGCCGCTTCTGCAAGACGCCGGAGTTTCCGAACGGGACGTATGCCTACTTTATGACCATCAACGCCAGCGGCACTCCGGTGTATCCCTACAACATTGGTCGGGTATTCTACGGTAATCCGACGGGCGGATCGGTCGGCTCCATCAGTGAGACGGTGGTGACTAACTGGGTGGGTGCGGCGAGCCGGGAGATCAAGTTCAGTGCGCCCGCGACGGATGTCGAAGGGGGACTTGTGCTGAAGTGGTCGGCCGTTGAAGGCGGCACTTATCAAATCGAGTCGAGCACCGATCTGGTGAACTGGAATCTCTTCGATGAATTGGTCAATGAAGAACAGCCGGCGGGCGCGGTCGAGCTGGGCTACACGGTTGACAGCAGCAGCGGCACGCAGTTCTACCGCGTGAAGATCACCGGGGTGGCGACCTATGACAGCGTGACCGGAATTGCGGGGGGTGGCGGAGGTGGGGGCGGGGGCAGCACGGTGACCTTCAATGCCACCTTTGCGACGAATCCGCCCTTGCCGCCGCAGAATGCGATTGAAGCGGCCGCAGTGGGTGGCGTGACGGCGACGATCACGAGTTACACGCAGGCCACGGGAGCGGTGACGCTGCAATTCGACAACAGCACGCTGGCCCCGGGCAACCACAGCGCGACGCTGAAGTTCACGCCCCCGAGCCAAAGCCAGCAGACCTTGACGTCCTCCAACCAATACACGAAAAACTGAGCCGGAACCTGGGCCGGGTAGGGGAAGGCCCTATGGCAAACGGCACAATAAATGCCACACTGCGGTGTCTGACTAAATGAAGCCTAGAACTCAACAGTATGAACGCCCGGCCATCGTGCTATGGCTGTGGCTGCTGTTGGGCTGGCTGCTGGTCTATTCGGCAACCAGTGCCGAGGTGCCGGGGAAAAAGCTGACGGTGGACATGGCGGTGAAGTTCGGCGGTGTGTCCGTGGAGGTGGACCAACTGGCGATTACGAATCTGTCGGGCCAGTCCTTTTCCGTCACCCGGGCGGATTTCCTGCTCTCCGATTTCGCCTTGCGCACCACGGGCGGGACTTGGATCGAGCGGACGAACTGGCAGGCCTTCATTAGTCTGACGGGACGGCGCACCCGGTTTGAAGTGTCCCAAATACCGGCGGGCCAGTATGACCGCATCCGTTTCAAAGTGGGCTTGGATCCCAAGTTGAATCACTCGGATCCGGCTCAATATGCGCCGGACCATCCGTTGAATCCGAATCTGAACGGGCTGCATTGGGGCTGGCAGGATGGATACGTGTTCCTCGCCTTGGAAGGACGCTGGCGCAAGGAATCGGGTGATCTGGGTGGCTATTCTTTTCATCTCGGCAATGACGCCATGTTGACCACGGTGGATCTCGCGTTGCCGCTGGACCTCACGCAAGATCAGCAGCTCAACGCAGCTTTGCATCTTAACCGTCTCCTAGGTGGGCGTCCGGCGTTGGCTTTTAATGAAGATACGGCGGTAACGCATTCGCGGGAGGGTGATCCGCTGGCGATGCGGTTGAGCAGTCAATTGCGGCATGCGTTTTCCTTTGAAGCACCAGTCGCCGCGCGAATGCCGGAACTAGTCAAGGCACCGCCGGTCAGCAAGCGCCTGATGGCGACCAATGCGACGCCTTACCGGTTTGCTTTTGCGCGCCAGTTCCCACCGCCCAAACTGCCGCTCGATAATCCTTTGACGAATGAAGGGGTGGAACTGGGCCGCAAACTGTTTCACGAGAAACGTCTTTCGGTGAACGATTCGCAGTCCTGCGCCTCGTGTCATCAGGCGACCTTGGCGTTCGCGGAGGAACGTCAGTTCAGCCTGGGCGCAGAAGGCAAGACGGGTACGCGCAATGCGATGCCTTTGTTCAACCTAGCGTGGAAGCAGACTTTTTTCTGGGATGGTCGTGCGCCCAGTTTGCGCGAGCAGGTGCTGATGCCCATCCAAGACCCGGTGGAGATGCATGAATCCTTGACGAATGTGGTGACCAAACTGGCCGCCCTCGAAACTTATCCGGCCCTTTTCGAACGGGCGTTTGGAACGAAGGAGATCGATTCGGATCGGGTGGCCCGCGCACTGGAACAGTTCCTCCTAACGATTGTGTCCTATCGTTCCAAGTTCGACCGGGCGATGCAGGGCCGGGAAGAATTCAGCGAGCAGGAGAAGCGCGGGTTCGAGCTGTTTGTCACCGAGTATGATCCGCGCCGGGGTTTCTATGGGGCGGATTGTTTCCATTGCCATGGTGGACCAATGTTTACGAACCATGGCTTCGCGAACAACGGGTTGGAAGAAAAGGCCATCGATATCGGATTGGGCAAAGTATCGCGCCGGGAGTTTGATACGGGACGGTTTGCGGTGCCTTCCCTGCGGAACGTGGCGCTGACCGCCCCCTATATGCATGACGGGCGCTTCAAGACGTTGGAGGAAACAGTGGAGCACTACGCGAGCGGGGTGAAACCGTCTGCCTCATTGGACCCGAATCTGGCCAAGCATCCGAAAGGGGGTGTGCCTTTGAGCGCGGCAGACAAGAAGGCACTGGTGGCATTCCTGCAGACGCTGACGGATGAGACGTTCCTGCCCAAGCAGGAGACGAACAACCGGACCAAGGAATAGCATCTCACCGCAGAGGGATGAAACCTTGGACGAAAAGGAGAAACATTTACCCGGGCTTAACATGTTTTGCGTTGCACCACATATCCGCTTAACAAACCGGAGGCAGATTGTTCAGCAGATATGAAAACCAACACGATTGTATTCATTGCCGGGGTGGGAGTGTTTGTGGTGGCGCGCTGAGGGCAGCCACCGATGGTAAAGCGACCAAAGGATTTTCCGTCGGGTGGCGGAGCAGCGGGCTCGGGCAAATCAGTGTGCAGCCCGGGCCCGCTTCTTTTACAGATGAGGAATCCGCGCGCGGAATGAATCTTGTGGGAGATTTATGATAATGACTTTTTTTCGGGAGCGGACAAAAGAGCTTTCAAATTAATCCATAACACCTGCTTCGTCAGTCGCTAAAGCCATTTTCTGAATCAAAAACCGACCATGCTGGTCCAGTGTGCCAATCCATCTTGTGGAGCCAAATTTCCGCGTCCAGATTCTGATGCAGGCCGGCTCGTGATGTGCCCGCAGTGCGGCAAATCCACTTCTGCGGTGCCGGCACAGGCGGAGAAACCTTCCTTGGGCCAGTTGGGTGATTACAAGATCATCCGGGCGGTAGCCAAGGGTGGCATGGGTGAAGTGTTTGAGGCGACGCAGTTGCGCCTGGGCCGTTCGGTGGCGCTCAAGATATTGAACCGCAATCTCGCCACGGACCAGCAGTTTTTGCAGCGCTTTGAGCGGGAGGCCAGGGCGGCGGCGGCGCTCAATCATCCCAATCTGGTTCACGTCTATGACTTTGCCGTAGAGGATGGGCAGGCGTATCTGGTGATGGAATTCATCGAGGGGCAGGATCTGGCCAAGATCGTGGCGCAGGCCGGCAAGATGCCGTTGAAAGATGCTCTGCGAATCGTGGCCGATGTCGCCAGCGCGCTGCAAGAGGCGCACATCAAAGGAATCATCCATCGGGACATCAAACCCGCGAACATTCTGCTGACCAAGAAGGGCGTGGTCAAAGTATCGGACTTGGGTCTCGCCCGGCGGCTGGATGATGATTCGGACCTGACGGCGACGGGCGCAGGCATCGGCACGCCGCACTTCATGTCACCGGAGCAGGCAAGGGATGCGCACCATGTTGATCACCGGGCGGATATCTATTCGCTGGGCATCACGCTGCTTTACTTGCTGACAGGCAAGCGGCCGTATGAAGGGAAATCTTCTTACAGCATCGTGCTGGCACATTCCACGGAACCATTGCCGAGCGGATTGGAGCTGGGCACGGAACTGCCGCCCCATGTAGAAGCGCTCATTCAACGCATGGCGGCGAAGCTCCCCGCCGAGCGGTATGCGGATTATGGTACGTTGCTGGCGGACATCAAACGCGTCCAGCGCGGAGAGATGCCCGAGGGCAAGCCGGGCGAGGCGACCTCGACGCAGCCAATCGGAGCGCCGGTTCCGGTGCCTGTATCATCAACCAAGCCGAATCAGCCGAAGCCGCTGGACATCACGGCTACGGTGCCCTCGCCGACGCTGCCAACGGCGACACAGACCGGAGAATCGCGTTTCTGGCAGATTGCGATGGCGGTGGGGGTGTTATGCACGGCGATCATCTCGCTGGTGGCGTTGATGCACAGTCTGAAGAACAAGGAGGGGGACAAAAAAGATGGGGCTCCGGTGATTTCAGTGGAGCAATCATCCCAGCAGAACCCCCCGCCACATCAGCGAGGCAAAGACCTCACGTATGAGGAACGGCGATTGCTGGAAGAGATGATGGCCGAGGGCAAGGGCGGGCGGGGAGGGAGGCCTTTGCCGTTGCCCCCGTTGCATCCGGTAGATACGGAGCCGCTCAAAAGCACGATCCCGCCGCAGATGTTGAGCGAGGCGGATGAGTATGCGACGAAGAACCCGACGAATTATAACTCCATCCTGATACGTTATCAGCAGGTCCAAAAGAAGGCAGCGGGGTTGCCCGTGGGAAGGATCGCGGATCAAAAAGTGAGAGAGTGGACCGATAAACGGGATGCGGCGGGAGAGAAGGCGGTCTTGGAATTTGAGGAGCGGCTCAAAGAATTGCTCCCGGACAGCCATGTGAAGGCGATGGGGGTCTGGCGTTATTTCCCCGATGAACTGCGCTCGGACCTGGTGGACCGGAGGGTGGGTGAAGTGGTGGAAAAATATCCACCCCCAGATGGCGGGAAAAAGGGCAAAGGCGGGCGGCAACCTGGCGGTGGTCCTCCACCGTAAACCCGCGAGGCAGGCTTTACACTTCCTTTACACGAATCTACCCGGGGGAACATACTCCCTTTACGTGGGCTGAGGCACATTGTCTTTCGAATCCGCGCAGTTTCAGGACGGTCTTGGGCTGGACCTGTGCGGACGTAACGAAAGCTAAAATGAATCGAATCAGTCTGAGCGGTGGCGTTCTGGGGGTCTTGATACTTGTATCAGGAGTGAACGGACAGACGGCGGGCACGCGGACGGTGATCATGCCGCCCAAGTCGGATGTGGTG
>JAJNBN010000214.1 GCA_021156225.1 Verrucomicrobiota bacterium
CACCACTACTATCTCTACTATGCCTCGCAGGCGTTTTTTCACGCGTCGCCAGCGGAGTGGGATGTGTGGAATCGCCGGAACATCAAAACGCTGGCCGCCACGCAGAACGAAGATGGGAGCTGGAGCGGACAGTTCGGAAACACCTTTACCACGGCGGCATCTTTACTGTCGCTCGCGTTGAACTATCGTTATCTGCCGATCTATGAGCGGTGAACGAAATCATCTTTGGCCGCATTCCGACCTATCCCCGGTGAATGGGCCGGGCCTGAGGGACACGTTTTTGCGGATCGGTCGCGTTTGCCTGGCGGCCCTCCTTTTGTTGGCGGTTTCGCCCCGCGTGGCCCAGGCAGATGACGTGTTGCAGTTGCTGGATGGTTCCGTGCTCCATGGCGCATTGAACGGATTGGAGCCGGGAAAAACGGTGAATTGGAAACATCCGGCGGCACTCGCGCCGCTGCAATTGAAACCGGACAATCTGCGCCAGATCCGTTTCGGCAAGGCAGAGAAACCGCCCTTGGCACCCAACACCACCTGCCGCCTCACGTTCGACAACGGCGATGAAGTGTTCGGCAACCTGGTGAGCATGGATGCCGATACCGTGGAGCTGGACACTGCGTTTGCGGGCCGCTTGCGCGCGCCCCGGTCGTCCGTGCAATCCATCCGTTTTTTGTGGAAAGGTTTCGCCGCCACGTATGAAGGGCCGACGAGTCCAGACGGCTGGTGGGTATCCCCGAGCAAAGAGGTGTGGCGTTATGAGGACAATGCTTTCTTCTCCACGGCGGTGGGTTCCTTGGGCCGCGATGTGAAACTGCCTGGCAAATCGCGCATCGCGTTCGACATGGTGTGGACCGGGCAGCTCAGCCTGGCCATGGCGATCTATACGGACTCGGTGGAGCGCTTTGATTTCGGCGCGTCTTCCTACATGTTTTATATTGGGTCCGGTTATGTGAACATTCAGCGCGTGCAATCGGGCGTGGGCACCACTCACATCGGTCAGGCCCAGGTGCCCTCCATGCGCGAGCGAAACAGCGCGAAGGTGGAGTTCCGCGTGAACCGCGATACCGCGACCATCGCGCTCCATGTGGATGGCGTATTCATCACCCAATGGCGCGATCAAGGCGGCTTCGTGGCGAAGGGCACCGGCATCTGTTTCTTTTCCCAACGCATGGGACCGATGGTGCGGGTGAACAATGTCCGGGTCTCCGAGTGGGATGGCCGCGATGACGCCCAACAGCCGGATAGCAAACCGAACGGAGTGCAGGTGCTCTATCTGGTGAACAACGATCAGGCCGAGGGCAAGCTGCTGGGCGTCGAAGCGGGCCGCGCCAATCTCCAGACCGACTTTGCCACGCTGAAAGTGCCGGTGGAACGCATCACGGATATCTTCATGCGTCCCGGTCAACCGACGACCAATGTGCTGGCGGGCGAGGTGCGCGCGGTCTTTGCCGGGGGCGGCAGCGTGACCTTCACCATCGAACACTGGAGCCAGGATGCCATTTCCGGCATCAACCGTAACTTCGGCCCCGTCGCGCTGAAGACCGCGTGGGTGAGGCGTCTGCAGTTCAACCTGAACCGGGCGCAAGCCTTGGAAGAGAGCGGTTTTCTGCGGAAGGATAATCCCTGGTCAGACGACTAAGCCACCCTCAGCTTTCCACCCGCCGACCATTGCGCAAGCGGATGACCGTTTGCGCGCGCCTCGCCAGTTCCAGATCGTGCGTCACTAAAACCAGCGCAGTGCCCGCCGCCTGATTCAATTCAAACAGCATCGAGACGATGCGTTCACTCGTTTCGCCGTCCAGATTGCCGGTCGGCTCATCAGCGAAGAGTATCTTGGGCCGGTTGATGAATGCCCTCGCCAAAGCCACACGCTGCTGTTCGCCACCGGAGAGTTGCGTGGGGTAATGATGCAGGCGATCGCCGAGACCCACACGCCCGAGCAGTTCTACGGCCAGTCCTTTGACCTGCCCCTCGCCCGCGAGCTCCTTCGGCACCATCACATTTTCCAGCGCGGTGAGCGTGGGGATGAGCTGGAAGTTCTGGAACACAAAACCCACATGATCACGTCGCACGCGGGCCCGCTCGTCCTCGGTGAGCTTGCCGAGGTCGTGCCCCGCCAAATGCACACTGCCATTCGTCGGTTGATCCAGCCCCGCGCAGAGACCGAGCAACGTCGTCTTGCCACTGCCGGAAGGTCCCACGATCGCGCACGTCGCCGCTGCGGGCAGCGTGAACGTGATCTCTTGCAACACCGCGAGCGTATGACCGCCCCCATGAAATTGCTTCCCGAGCTGCTTGGTTTCCAGAATGGCTGACATGTGCTGACTGTTCATTCCATGAGATCGCCTGCGGGTCAAATGCTCAATTAATCCGCGCCCATCGCAAATCCATCCGTTGACACCGCAGCCATCGTCGTGTTCGTTACCGTGCCATGGCACGCTTACATCTCATCCGCGCCGGGGTATGGACCCTGGCCATGACGGTTCTGTTCATGCTGGCGGATAATTTACCCGCCGCCGACACCGCCGCGCCGAAGTCCGTGCTCATCCTCGGCGACAGCCTCGCCGCCGGTTACGGCATCACGCGTGAGGAGGCGTTCCCGGCCCTTTTGCAGAAGAAGATCGAGACCGCCAAGCTTCCCTACCGTATCGTGAATGGCGGCGTCAGTGGTGATACCACCGCTGGCGGCCTGCGTCGCATCGATTGGATGCTGAAGCAACCCGCCGACGTGCTCATCGTGGAACTCGGCGGCAACGATGGCCTGCGCGGCATCCCGCCCGCCGAGACCAAGAAAAACCTGCAAGGCATCATCGACAAGGCGAAGCAGAAGTATCCGCAGATCCGCATCATTGTTGCCGGCATGCAGATGCCGCCGAACATGGGTGAGGACTACACGAAAGCCTTCGCCGAAGTCTTCCCCAGCATCGCCCAGGCGAATAAAGCCACCCTCATCCCGTTCCTGCTCGAAGGCGTCGGCGGCCAGGCCGATCTGAACCAGCCCGATGGCATCCACCCCACGCCCAAAGGTCATCAGGTGGTCGCCGAGAACGTCTGGAAAGTGCTCGAACCCGTGCTCAAATAAACGCTTTTCCACAGGTCGGGAGGATAATCATTCCGCGACGACTACCCCCTTGGCAAGTTGTAACTTGCTCCACGGCAATAACGGTAACGATTGCGTAACGACCGTTGACTTTCTTTTTCCCCTTATGCTACGTTCCGCGCCGTCAATACGGGTAGTGAGTTCCTCCTATGAGTTCATACCTAGACCAGCAAGTGCTCGTGCTGAATCGCCTGTGGCAGGCAGTCAATGTCTGCAGCGCGCGTCGCGCCCTTGCTCTTCTCTTTCAAGGTCAGGCGCAGGTCGTTTTCGGCGATCAAGACGGCGACTTTGAGACCTACAATTTCCCCCAGTGGAAGGACTTTTCCGAGCAGGAGCCGCATGAGGAAAGCGTCCACACCATCTCCTTTCGCATCCGCGTGCCGAAGGTCATCATGCTCCTCGTGTTCGATCGCCTGCCCAAGCAGGAAGTGAAGTTCACCCGCCACAACATCTTCGAGCGCGATCACAACACCTGCCAATACTGTGACAAGCAGATGGATAGAAGGGACTTGAACCTGGATCACGTCATCCCGCGCGACCGTGGTGGACCCACGACTTGGGAGAACATCGTCTGCTCCTGCATCCCGTGTAATACGCGCAAGGCCAATCGCACTCCTGCTGAAGCCGGCATCAAGCTCAAGCGCAAGCCCACCAAGCCCAAGTGGCGCCCCTTCGTGCAGTTCAATTTCAGCGCCCGTTGCCACGACGACTGGAAACACTTCCTCGACGTCGCCTACTGGAACGTGGAATTGAAGGACTAGACCTGTTCGGTAGGGCGAGACTCTGTCGAGCCCTTGCTTGCGTTCAGATGGGAGATTGACGCGCGTCAGCTTCGCTCAATTAATATCAGAGCTTCCCAATGTTCTCCTTCGCCCATCAATGGGGAGAGGGTGGGGGTGAGGGGTGAGCGCGCCAAGAGGGCAGGCCATGAACTACACCGTCTTCTTCGCTTCCTCGATCAACTCCCAGAACTTCGGATTATCCTGCAGCGCCTCATCCTCGCCCGTCGGCAATTTGGACCGAAACAGGAAATCCTTCAGCGAATTCTTGCTTAGGATGCGATGCACCACCACCCCCAGGTCATGCCGCTCGAAATACACCCGGTAATCCCCGATCCGGAAGCGGTGCAATATCTTGCCCTCCCGCTCCAGCTTGCCGAACGTCTCCAGCTCCGTGCTGATGCACTCCTGCGGCAGGCCGCGGAATTCGCCCAGTATTTCGAGCTGCAATTCCTTCGGCATCCTCGCCAGCTCCGCCGCGCTCGTCGGATTAAAGATGATCTGAAAGTGACGCATGACCATAAGTTCCAATGTCAAAGCCCAAAGTGCAAGGGCAACGTGAGGTTGAAAAAACCGTCCGTGGCTAATGGGGGTGGTAGCGCGTACGGGAATCGAACCCGTCTTTCAGCCTTGAGAGGGCCGTGTCCTAACCGATAGACGAACACGCCATTAGACGAGAGATAATAATTCCCCGCCCCCGGGTGTCAATCGTGATATGCCCACCGGTCCGGCGCATCCAGACACTGCCGCTAATGTGCTGCCGGCTTCTTGCCGGCAGTAAGCGGTCCTCCGCTGGCCCGCAGCCCTTTTCCAAACAACCACTGCCCATCCCCTCTCCGCCAGGAACCAACCGACCATTTACGTAAAAGACTCATTCAACAACAATGTCAGGAGGCGCCCCCCAGTTAACCGGTTTCACCCCGCGCCCATAACGAGCGCACGGAGTGCCCCCGGCCAACCAGCAGCCTCCCCCTTTGAGCTTTGAGTTTTGAACTTTGAGCTTAATTAATAAGCCCGTAGTGCAACTACCGTCCCCCGAAGCGCGCCTTCCCATCCGATCCGTTTTATGTTTCCTCCGCGATTGCCTCCTGTCCTGCGGTACTCTAGCAACCAGTCCACCCTCACCAGACCAAACCCTCGCCAGCTGCACGCGCATGAAGAAGCCCCGCCCATTTCTGATTCTGCTAGCCGTGCTCGTTCTTCTGGCGAGTCCGTTGTTCCTGTATTACCTTCACGATTTCATCGGGTTGCGGAATACCGTTTACTCCTCTCCCTTTACCGTGGAGCGATATTCGCAGGTGGCAGTTGGGGTACCTCGTCACACCGTCGTTGATTTGCTCGGTCCGCCAGTTCAGACACGGACGCTTACGAATTATCCAGTTTGGGCTTTGCGCGACGAGGGCGTGAGACAGCGATACGGCACGAATGCAGTGTTGCAGATTGAGACCTTATCCTTTTCTTTCGCTAAGAACGGCGGAGATTGCGACACGGTTTCTGTCTGGATTGGCCCGGACAACAAGGTCATTCAGCATGAGCGATGGGTTACCGACTGAAAACACCACCTGACCATGCGCGGACGTCTCGTCTGCAGAAGCCCAGGCGAAAGTGAAAGCCCTGCGCAGGCGAAAGCGAACCTGGCTCTCTCGCCGCCGCTCCAAACGAACATCCTTGCGAGCCAGATCGCTGAACTTTATATCTTGGCCCACCACTGCGATCATTATGAGCAATACCGAGAATCAGCGCATTCCGTGCGTTAAATGTGGGGCTATGGCATTGCCCAACATCATTCAAGCGAACAAGGGACTTTGTGGCAAATGCCACCGGGAAGCATTTCTCGAAGCTCAGTTCCGTGCACGACAGGCAGCCATGCCTCCTCCCCCGCCTCCGCCCAAGATCGATATCCGGGTAGATGTGGGAAGATACGAAAACCACCAATTGCGTCTCGTCAGCGAGCTGGTGCGGGCCATCAAGAACGAGTTGGCCCAATCAGGCATTCCAGAAGAGCGCCTGGCCGATGTCACCGGTGATGTCGCATTTGCCGTCGCGGCGATCATGGACGGCAGTCGTGTCATGCACGTGAAGGGACAACCCCTCATTCCGGTGGTGACGTTTGCCGACGACGCGGAGCGCACCCAGCTTTTTGCCCGTCCCGGAGGCTCGTCCATGCACGAGTTTGTCCACGCGACGGTGGACGATGTATTTGATGACGACGCGGACTGACCTGTCCACTGAAGCCTTGGCGAAAGTGGAAGCATCGACGCAGGCGGATACTGTCATTCAGAGTTATCTTTCACCCCTTTGTCCCTCCTTTAGCGCCTTTCGCGGGCACCCACCCGCAACTCAAGCTTGCCAAGCGCCGCTTCCTTCCCATCCTTTGCCCGACACATGAATCAGGACACCGGCAAGCTCTACTACAAACGCTCACACTTCGTGACGCACATGCCCGTGGACTATCTCTACAGCCCCTCCCACTGCTGGATCGCGAAGACCGATCGCGAAGGCACTTGGCGCATCGGCCTCACCAAATTCGCCACCCGCATGCTCGGCGAGATGGTCGATCACGGCTGGGAAGTCCAGCCCGGCGCGGCCGTGAAACCCGGCCAGATCGTGGGCTGGGTGGAAGGCTTCAAAGCCATCTCCGACCTCTAC
>JAJNBN010000215.1 GCA_021156225.1 Verrucomicrobiota bacterium
GTTGCAGGCGCTGTATCTGCTTAATGATGCGTTCGTCCATGAACAGTCCCAACGCGTGGCAGGGCGCGTGATGGCGCAGACTGCGGATGCGAAGAAACGTATCAGCAATGCGTATGAACTGCTCTTTGCACGGCCGCCGGTGAGCGATGAAGTGGCGGGAGGAATAGCCTTTATCGAGCGTGCCCAAGCTCGCTTACGTGAGGATGGCATGACTGACGGAGTGGAAAAGGAAGCGTGGTGCGCGTATGTGCGCGTGCTGTTCCGGCTGAACGAATTTGTGTATCTTGATTGAGCTGAACTTAACATGAGCAACTTGCCCAAAATGATCCGTCGTCGCGAGATGCTGCGCTCGCTGGTGGGCGGCTCGCTGATGATGCCGGCGATCCTCTCGGAACTGTGCGGTGCTCCCACAGCGAGCGATCCATTGGCGCCCAAGCCTTCACCTTTTCCGGCGACGGCCAAACGGGTGATCTTCATCTTCTCGAACGGTGGCGTGTCGCAGATGGACACGTTTGATCCGAAACCGGAGCTGAACAAGGCGGATGGTAAGAAGACGGGCGTGGGCGGGGGTCTGTCGAACCAGCAGCGCGTGCTGCTCAAGCCTTTGTGGGATTTCAAGCCGGGCGGCAAGTGCGGCACGATGGTCAGTGATCTGTTTCCGCATCTGCGCGAGTGCATGGATGACATCTGTGTGATCCGCTCTATGAAAGGGGAGGACAACGAGCATTATAACGCCACGCTCGGCATCCATACAGGGTCGTTCTTTTTCTCGCGGCCCAGCATCGGTTCATGGGTGAGCTATGGGCTGGGCACGATGAATGGCAACTTGCCGTCGTTCGTGGCGCTCGCACCGCAGATGCCGTATGCGGGGACGCAGATTTTCAATAACGATTTTCTCCCGGCGTATCATCAGGGCGTACGGGTGGTGGGCGGCAAGGAACCGATTCCGAACCTGGACCGGCGCACACGCCAGAGCGGTTTGCAGGAAATGGAGCTGGAGCTGGCGGATGTGTTGAACAACCGTCACCTCGCTGCACGGGCCGGGGATAATGACCTGGCGGCGCGCATCCGGACGTTCGAGACGGCGTTCCACATGCAGACGGATGCGCGGGATGTGTTTAATTACGATAAAGAGAGCGACGCCACGCTGGCGCTGTATGGATTGAAGCGCGGGCAGACGGAAGGTTTCGGCTGGCAATGTCTCGCGGCGCGGCGGCTGGCGGAGAAAGGTGTGCGCTTCATCGAGATCGTGGATGGCAGCAGCAGCAAGAATTGGGATCAGCACGGCGACATGGCGGAGCATGCGATCCATGCGAAGAACATCGATCAACCGATTGCCGGATTGCTGGCTGACTTGAAGGCGCGCGGGATGCTGGAGGACACGCTGGTGGTGTGGACGACGGAGTTTGGCCGCACGCCGGGTGTGGATGGCACGAAGGGGCGTGGGCATCACAGTGCGTGTTTCAGTTCATGGCTCGCGGGTGGTGGGGTGAAGGGTGGCATCACCTATGGGGCCACGGATGAGATCGCCTCGACCGTGGTGGAGAACAAGGTTCACGTGCATGATTTTCACGCGACCATTTTGCATCTGCTGGGCATCAATCATGAGGCGCTGACTTACCGACATGGTGGGAGGGATTATCGCCTGACGGATGTGTTTGGGAACGTGGTGCATGACATCATCGCCTGAACCGACGACCACCCGACGTCATGACCTGGACGCGTTGCGCGCGGTGGCCATGCTGTTGGGCATCGCTTTGCACGCGGCGCTTTCCTTTGTGCCGGGCATCTGGGTGGTGGAGGACAGCAGCAGTCATCCGGCTTTCGGTCTTCTGGTCACGGCGGTGCATGGGTTTCGCATGCCGTTGTTCTTTCTCATCAGTGGTTACTTCACGGCGATGCTCTGGCGCAAACGCGGTCTGCGCGAGTTGATCAAGCAGCGCTGGAAACGCATCGGCAAGCCGTGCCTGGTCGGCCTGATCACCATCGTGCCGGTGACGTGGGTTGCGCTGATTTTTGTGGCTGCCGTCGGCAAGGGAGGAAGTGCGAATGGCGGTAACAATTACTGGGTGGCCGTGGTCGGGGGTGAGGAGTCGAAAGTAGCGCGTCATCTGACGGAAGGAACCGATGTGAATGGGATGCATCCCACATGGGGCATCTCCGCCTTGTCAGCGGCGACCATGCATAATCGTACGGAGGTCATGCGGGTGCTCATCGGGAAGGGCGCGGATGTAAATCTGCCAAACCGGGATGGCAATCGCCCTCTGCACATCGCGTCGCTCCTGGGACGGCATGAAGCGGTGAAGCTGCTCCTGGAGAAAGGCGCGGACCGGACTACGCGAAATCACGAGGGGCACACCGCGCAGGAGATCTTGCTCACGGATTGGGGGAAAACGGTAGTAACCATATCCGCGTGGCAAGTCTGGCTGGACCGCAAAACCGTGATGACCGGCCGTGAAAAAGCGGATGCACATTTCGTCGCCCACGGAAGCCCAAAACTTTTTAACGACAGCAGCCGTAGAAGCCTCAATGAAATTTTCAACCTGCTGACCTTGGTACCCTTCTTTCATCATCTGTGGTTTCTCTGGTTCCTATGCTGGCTCGTAGGATTATTTGCCGTGTATGCGTGGGTGGCCGATCGCTGGCAGTGGCAGGGTGCACCCGCATGGGCAGTGGTTTCACCCATGCGTTATCTGTGGGTGATACCGCTGACCTTGTTGCCGCAATGCTTCATGAGCGGCATGGCCACGGTGTTCGGCCCAGATACCTCCATGGGTTTGCTACCCATGCCGCATGTGCTGGCGTACTATGCGGTATTCTTCGGTTTTGGTGTGCTCTACTATGACCGCGAAGGTATGACGGATCATGTGGGCAGAGGCTGGAAGTGGACTTTACCGCTTTTGCTGGTGGTCATTTTTCCGCTGGGGCTGGAACTCACCACGGGTGCGTTGGGATTCCGCGACCGTTTGATGTCGCCGGAATGGTATCGGCCCATGGCGAATTTCTTGCAGGTGGTTTATGCGTGGGGCATGTCGTTCGCCTGCATGGGCCTTTTCCGCGCGAAGTTCCATGGTGAGAGCCCTAGATGGCGTTACGTGTCCGATTCCGCCTACTGGCTGTACCTCGCCCACCTGCCTTTGATGTTTTTTGCACAATGGTGGATCCGGGACTGGCCTTTGCCCGCAGTAGTGAAGTTCACGTTCCTCTGCGTCTTCACCACCGGTGTGCTGCTGGTGAGCTATCACTACATGGTGCGTTATACGTGGATCGGGCGGATGTTGAATGGACCGAGGGAACGGGCGAAGGATTTGGCGGAGCGCGAATCTGGTAAATCAGAAAATGCGCCGGACGTATCTACGCCGTCGCAAACTTAAAAGCCTCCATACGGGCATCTCCACCAAACTAACAGTTGAGAAGGTTTCATACGCGGTTACCGGCCGGGTTTCTTGCCTGTGTTGGAAAAGTGTTTACGGAGGAGTTCGCGCCATTCGGCCATAACGATTGACACTTTGCTGCTATGCCGAATTTCTTCGATCGGGACTAACGGTTTGGGGAGGTCTTGATTGACGATTTCCAACAACGGACCAAGCACATCGTATTCTGTTTGATTGAACCGTTTGTCGGCGACAATGGCGGCGAGGAATTTGTTCGTGTCCGCTCTTTCGGCTCTGTGGATGTACCGCAATATAGCGGATGGCCCACGGGTTGCTTCGGATACGGTGTAAAACCAATTGATCAGTTCCCGTCGCGCTTTCATTCCTTCCCTACGCCAGAGGACGGCTTGAAGTGCCGCCTGCTTTGTAGGCGGGTACCGCTTCATAGCTTCTTTGATGATGCCCTTCGATTGTGAAGGGGAGCGACCATACGCTACCTCAGCCGCGGCAACCGCCCAAGCCGCAGCTTCGTCGGGCTTGGCGGTTTTTTCGCCGGCCAGCAGCAGAGGGACATCTTCAGGCCGGAGGAGTTCACGGGCGTAGTGCAGAATAAAATCCTTCCCATCCAGAGATGGAAAAAAGACCGGTGGATACTCCTCAAGCTGGCGCCAAAACCGCCCTTTCACGGGGTCGTTTTTGATGGATTCGATGAGACGGGGTTGGAAGTCGGGATGCTTGCCGGTCGGCTTGGTTTGGAGAATACGAATCGCTTCAACCGGCCCCAAATTCTTGAACGCAGACAGGGCGGCTTTTTCCACGGCAGTTGGATCAACATAGTTGCGTCCACCACTTATCATGTAGAGGTAATAAGTAGTCCAGGCCCGGGCGGACGCGGGTAAATCTTTCAGGTCGGCCAGCACACGTTCTGTATCCGCCTGATAGAGGGCTATAGATGGGTTCAGATACTCCGCAGCGGAAGCGAGGCGCTCAAATCTCACCCGGTTGCCCACATTCGGGAGTTCCTGGCTATTTCGTTCCGCCCAACGGTCAAACTCTGTTTTATCTACCAGCGCCTGTCTGTTCTCGTACTAGCCGCTACGTGGCGCACCCCAGAAAATAAGCATGGCGCTGGCCACGGTTTCGACGGATTGGTAGACCTCCTGACCTTCCGCAGATGGCACGGTGCCACTGCTGTCGGTGTGATCTGACAAATGGGGGAAAGTCGCGGCGTAATCGTGGAGGAGGGAAGCAATGAAGGGAAGGTCACGAGCTTCCTCACGTTGAAATAACGCACCTAGGGCCAACGTGCGGACTTTGGGATTTTCATGTTTTAACAATTTCAACAGTTCATCCCGATGTTTGATGTAGTCTTGGAGTTGACGGAGCAAAAGATACTGGTCGAGGGCCCGAGTGCGAAACTGTGCCTTGTCCCGTTCACCAGCGTAAAAGCGTGGAATTTTCAGCGCCTTGCTCTCAATGATGACCTCACGGGAGAAATGGCGGTTGGTCTTAGCGATCTGCTCGAAGATGGTGGTAAGGGTGTTGGTGTCGGCAGACTGGCTTTGCGCTGGCCAGAGGGCCAACAGGGCGAGGACCAGCAAAGTCCCGGTCCGCAATAGAGCTTTTGAAAATAACTGTTTCATACGCAGTTACGGGGCTGGTTTCCAAGGGCGCTCAAAATCATGCTTGCGAAGACGTTCGCGCCACATGGCCAGAGTGGCCGGGCTGGAACGACTCTCTGTTCTGGCAGCCCATTCTTCTTCGGTGGCCAAAGGCCAAAATAAGCCGGGGTCGATCAGCCCTGACATCCGCACAAAACTTTCGAGGATGCTCTGGCCGGTCTGGTTGAAACGCTCGTCAGCTACTAGTGCCCTCAGGAGTTTAGGCTTATCGGGGTGTTTCCTTTCCTGGACCAGACGAAGAAATTCGATGGCACCCTGATCGGAGCTGTTTTGATGCTTATTTACGTCGGCGATCTTTTGCTGGGAATCGTAAAACCAGCCAACGAGTTGGCGGCTTGCCGATATGCCTTTCGTCTGCCAGACCGCTGAGAAAAGCACGGCTTGCCGGGGAGCATTTGAAGGGGTGGTGAGCGGATAGCGCAGGAGGGCCTCCGTGACGATTTTTTGCGACTGGGCGGGCGAACGGCGATGAGCGATCTCGGCGGCAGCAGCAGGCCACCACGGTGCCAGCCAGGGTAAAGCGGTCTTTTCGGAGGCGAGCAGAAAGGGTACATCTTCCGGTCGAAGGAGTTCGGCGGCGTGCAAGAGGATAAAGTGAACCATCCGCCTAAAAATCGGGGTTGCCTCGGTTAGCGGATCTGCCAAATCCATCTGCAGTTTATCGAAGAACATCTCCGGCTCATCACTGACTCGCTGCCGTTGGAGAAAGCGGATCACCGTGTCAGGGCCGAGGCTTTTTAATCCGGACAAGATGGTGGCATCGAGGTTCCAAGTCTGCATCCCGAATCTTCCTTGGGATTGAATGTGCAGGGCAGTCCAACCACGGGTGGCTGGGGGTAAGGCATCCAGTTCGGCCACTACGCGAGCCACGTCCTCCCGATACTCCTGCGATGATTCGGTCCGCCGAGTGGCGCGATCAAACTTCATCTGAAAGCGGCGGATAGTGTAGGTGCCATTGGTACGCTGAGTCCAATATTCCTCGAAATCAACGCGTAGCCTGGCCAACCGGCCTAGTCTGGGAGGCGGCGTCCAGTAATCCCGAGGCTCGCCCCAAAACATCAGCATTTCGCCGGCGACGTCAGAAACGCTCTGGGAACGTTCCTGTCCAGCCAGCCCGTGAAATGCTGCCGAGGCACTGGTAGAGTCTGTAAGGTTCAGAAAGGTTGGAGAAGGATCGTCAAAGAGTGAAGCCATCATGGGCAAGTCGCGCTCATCTTCCCGCAGAAAGAGCGCGCCCAAGGCCAGGGTGCGAACCTTCGGATCTGCATGCTTTAGGAGAGCCAGCAAAGATTCACGCTGGCTACCCACCGCATGCAGATATTTCTGAAGCTCCAGTTGCCCGCGAGCAAACGACCGGTAGTCGGCCATGCCTGCCTTATTGCCGTGCCAGTCCCACAAGCTCAAGGCATGGTTGTAAATGATGACCTGCCGGGAGAAATAGCGGTTGGTGCGGGCGATTT
>JAJNBN010000216.1 GCA_021156225.1 Verrucomicrobiota bacterium
AAACTTCACCACCATTACGCGATCAGGTCATGGATGACCTCGCCGCCGTCCACGATCTCGATCGGACGGGCACCAGGGGCCATCAGTTCCTTCTCGGCGTCGATGCCGATCTGGTGATACACCGTCTTGGCATAGCTCTCCACGGACACCGGGTTTTCGTCCGGTTCCGCACCCGTCGGGTCGGAGGAACCATAGACCATGCCGCGCTTGATGCCGCCACCGGCCATCGCGATGCTGAACACCTTCGGCCAGTGATCGCGACCGGCGGTCTTGTTGATCATCGGCGTGCGGCCGAATTCCGAGGTGACCATCACCAGTGTGGAATCGAGCATGCCGCGCTGGTCCAAATCCTTGATGAGCATCGCGAATGCCTGGTCGAACTGAGGCATCTGGCGGTCCATCGCGTTCTTGATGTTGTCGTGGTGATCCCAGCCACCGTAGGTGAGGGACACGAAACGGACACCGGATTCCACCAAGCGACGGGCGAGCAGCATGCGCTGACCAGCCGTGTTACGGCCGTATTCATCGCGCAACTTGGCGTTTTCCTTCTCGATGTTGAAGGCATCACGGGCCTTCTCGGAAGAGATCATCGCGTAAGCGCGTTGATAGAAGGAATCCATGCCGTCGAGGGCGTCGGACTTTTCCAACCCGCTGAAATGGGCATCCACAGCCTCGCGCATCGTGCGGCGTTGGGCAAAACGTTCATCCGAGACACCCTTCGGCAGGGTGAGATCGCGGACGGCGAAACCGTTGTTAGCCGGATCGCTACCGAGGCTAAACGGACCGTAGGCGGAACCCAGGTAACCGGTGCCGGCATAAGGCGTCGGAACACTCGGCACCACGACGTAAGGCGGCAGATTCTCGCGGGAACCCAACTCGTGCGACACCACCGAGCCGAAGCTTGGGAATTGCAGGGCTGGGCTGGGGCGGTAACCCGTGAACATGTTATGCGTGCCGCGTTCGTGAGCAGCTTCACCGTGGGTCATGGAGCGGATGACCGTCAGTTTGTCGGCGATCTGCGCCGTGTTCTTCAGGTGCTCGCTGAAATATTCGCCCTCGATCTTCGTCTTCACGGTGCCCATCGGTCCGCGATATTCGATAGGGGAGCCGATCTTCGGATCCCAAGATTCCTGATGGGCCATGCCACCGGGGAGGTAAATCTGGATGACGGACTTGGCCTGACCGGCCTTGCCGCCGAGCTTGGTGCCTTGTTTGGCAGCGGCTTGCACCGCTTTAGGCAGCGTAAGACCAAAGGTTCCTAGCAGGCCGACGAACAGAAATTCGCGACGATTCGGACGCCAGATATGATCACGGCTATTGCACCAGCCGCCTAGGTTTTGGTTGCTCATATATACCTATGGTTGTGTTGATAAGGGCTTCGACAGTATAAAATGTTATTTCTGAGGCGATTGCAACCCGCAATCACGTCCCATTTTTGACTTTTTGCCGTATGCGACCGCTCTTTTTCGCACACTGGCTCCTTAGATTCGGACGGGCCGCAACCTCCGCAGGTTACATCCTATATTTTCCCGTTCCCAAAAAGTGCTATGTCAACTGTCTTGGACGCTTCGCAATCGGGCTTATTCACCCAGATGGAAAAAAACCGTAAAAATTATCAGATTCTCTTCCCTGAACGCTTGGCGCTGTGGGAGCAGATTGCCTGATGCTTACTTAACCAGTTCCACCGCAAAGATTTTCGCGCCATCGCGAACGTAAAGCTTGCCCTCGCTGTAGGCGGGGTGACTCCACGTTTTACCGCAGGCCTGCAGGCGGCCCAGTTCATCATACTTGGTCGGATCGGTCTTCAGGAGGCGTAATTCCCCTGCATCGCTCATCACCAGTAGTTTATCTTGAAAACGCATGACCGAGGCATAATCGCCAAAGCCGGGCTGATTCCACTTCACTTGGCCGGTCTTGAAATCAATGCACAGAAACTCCGTCTTGCTCCCCGGTCCCAAGCCGTACAGGTAACCATCCACCAGCACTGGGGTGGCGATATTGATTTTCAGGGTGGGATTTTTCCACTCTTCCTTGGCCTTTAACTCGTTGCCTACCTTGGAGATGCGAAATTTGATCAGGCCCAAGGAATGGGAGGCTACGGTCACCGTATCGCCCTCAATGATCGGGGTGACGATATGGCGCTTGGCCCCGCTCTTGAGCGGAGTGCGCCATAGAATCTTGCCCGTGGCCACATCCGCGCCCAGCAGGGCATCCGCGCTGAACCAGACCACCTGTTTCACTCCTGACAGTGTTGCCACCACTAGCGATGCATAGGCGGCATTGTCCTGACCGGTCTTCCAGAGCACTTTGCCAGTCGTTTTATCGAAGCAGACCAAGGCCCCGCCTTCCGGACTGCCCACCGGGAGAAACAGGCGGTTGCCCTCGATGACCCCGGACCCGTTGTTCCCATGACGCCGGGCGGCGGTCTCTTTCGCCTCGGGCGCGTTCTGGTCCACGAAGAACGTGGCCCCGAAATCCTTGGCGAAGCTAGTCTGCCAGACCGTCTTGCCGTCCTTCAGCGAGAGGCAGCTAAACTCGCCGTTGCAAGATTGCACGTAGGCCTTGTCGCCATCGATCATCGGCGTGCAACGGGGACCGGGTCCATAAGTGTTCCGGAAATCGACCGAGTCCGCGAATGGCACCGACCAGAGTTTCTTGCCTGTGGTGATGTCCACGGCGTTCGCCACTTCCTTGCCGTTTTGCTCATCCAGATACACCAGGGTCTTTCCGGCGAGCACGGGGGAGGCCTGACCCTTGCCGATATCCAACCGCCAGATGGGCGTCGTATCCTTCGGCAAGGCGGTCAACGTGCGCGACGTTTCCGTCACGACGCCATCGCGATTGGGGCCGCGCCATTGCGGCCAATCTGCCGAGGCAGTCAGACAGGGCAGGACCGAGGCAAGGCAGAGCGCTTTATGGAAAATGGGTTTCATGAGGGTTGGTTTGCTAGTCTTGGACGGGATAACGGGCCATGTCATTCAGGTCAAGGCTGGCCTGCCTGCTTAACCGCTTGTCGTTGGCGCGCAGAACGCTATATTAGCGGAAATCAATCGGAGCGTTTTATGGCCTTGGTATACATTGCCGGTGTCTTTTTTCTCATCCTCTTCCTGATGAAGCTCTCTCATTGGCAGCGGATACGTTCGTTGCGCCGCCAAGGTGTTTACCCTCAACCCGGACAGGCTTCGATGTCAGATGTGGAGCGTCTGGTAAAAGCGGGTCATCGAATCGAGGCGATGGTCTGTTACCGGGAGTTGTTTCCCAAGGCCGGACTGGCAGAAGCTAAAGAAACGGTCGACGCTCTAAATCGATAGGATGGAGAAGCCGCACTTTCTCAGAACGAAAGATTAAAAATGAACACCATCACTGCTATTCTCACCCTCTTGGCCGGAGTGCTGCAGCTTGTTCTGCCGCTCATGTTCACGCTCGCTTTGTTTCTCTGGTGGCGGCGTTTGCGCCATTGGTCTTTTGCCGTGCTTGCAGTCGCTACCGCTGTCGGGTTTCTGGCCCAAGCTGCCAGTTTTATCGCCATTAATCTGCGGGTAAAGTCCCCGGGAACGGATATCGATTATTTCTTCCAAGCCAGTTCAACCCTTAACATCCTCATGATCTTATCGCTCTTCGCGGGGGCGATCGGTTTGTTCCATGCGGTGAAGGATAATTTCATGTTTGAGGAAGCAAAGCGGGGGTGATGCGAATGATCGGAGCGGACCAATCCTTTTGGAAAGTATCGAATGACTGTTTTCTGTTTTAATGGCCGCTTCCCCAGATCTGTACTGTCATTTCTCCAACTCTTGCCGCGTCGCGATGGGCACATAGCCGACCTCGAGGCCCTTCGGCGGCGTGAGTATCAGGGCCGGATCAATACTGGCCAGCGTGCCGGCATCGGGCGGGGTGAGGTAGTTGCGATCTTTCGTCCAGGTCCGGTGCAGTTTCTCCACGCGGGCTTGTACTTGTTCACGTTCCTCGGCGGTGAGGTCAGCGTTGAGCATGGCGGGTTGGTCGGCAAAGCGATACCAATAATACGTCACCACGCTGCCATCGCCCAGGCGCGCCTTGAACGGTCCGGCAGCAGGGCCGGGTGTTTTCCAGCAGCTTGCGGCGTCCTCCGGCGTGGTGCGCGGCTCTTGCGGTTTTTCCTTGGGGGTCTCAAAGCGGAACTGCGTAAGGCCGAGATTGCCGGGCACTTCCTTTGGTGTCAGCACGGTCCATTGCGGCTTTTTGCCATCGGATGCGAGGGTGTAATATTCAGGCAACGTAACCAGCGAGCCGTTCTTGCGTGTCAATTGCTCGTTCCACTTGTAGGCAAACGTGATGGGATCCGGCGTGAAGGAAGTGGCGAAGGATTTCCAAGATAGTGGCACTTTCTCCTCCCGCTTAGTGCCCGGGGGATAGATGCTCCAGTTTGAACCGCCCCCATCGCGAAACTTATGCACCGCGGCGGCGTCTGCTTTGATCGATCCATCTGCGGGTGCACCACCGGCGAACCATTTCTGCACATCATCCCACAGCGCAGCTTTCTTGTAGGCGGTGAGGCGGTGCAGCACCGTCGAATGACCTTCGGGACCGATGGGAAAAGAAGTCGGCGCGACCCGGGCGTAATCTTTTCCACTGGCGTCCTTGGCCAGGATGGCGGGAACATGCTGCGTCTCCATCTGGATGGCTTTGTTTGGCCCGGCAGGTCGTGAATCCAGCATCATCCCGGCCCACTCCGGGTGCTCGATGGTGGCCTGCGACCAGAAGTAAGGCGTGAAGAAGGTCGCGGGCCCCTTGAAGTTTGCGGTGTTGAGAAACAGTGTCCAGCAGTGGTTGCCCGTGGGCACGTTCTTGCCGGCGGTGGTGGTCTTGGGGTTCGTGAGCGGCAAAGGCAGGTAGCCATAGCCAAAGAGTTCGCCGCTGGTACCTTGCTTGAGATTCAGGCCATCGAGCGGAAACAAAAGCCAGGGACTGAGCTGTGCGACGCCATATTGGCCACGTGGCTTTTCCCAAGTACCGGCCCCATAGCCGGGACCATTCGCTATCAGCGAGAAGTTTGGCCCCACGCCGCCCATGATGAACTTCGGAGTGGTGGTCGGAAAGCGCGTGTCACGCCACCAACCAAGGCCACCTTCAATGTCGGTGTAACATTTTTCGACCGGCTTCTTTCCTTCTTCATACTGCGGATGCATCCAGGTGCCGCAGAGTCCGGTCTGAAACTTGTGCCCCGGATACGTCTCTACTAAAGGCCACGCCGCGGCATACAGTGAAAAGCCGCCGTTGAACTCCTCCGGCACTTTTTCCGCCGGCCCGAAGAGATATCCCGCCATCTCTGCGTTTTGGATCTTGGCGGACTGAGGAGGTGCCTTTTGAAAGGCGATCATGGCTTCTGCCAATCCTCGGCCAACGCCGCCGAGAATTTTCCCTGAGCCGAGGTAGTGGAATTCGAGGTTGGAGATGCCTTTTTCCAGCACCAGACGCTCACGCTCGGTGAGACCTTCCGCGCGCAGTTTGTCGGCCAAGGCTTTTTCCTCGGCGGGTTTCATGTTGCCCTCCTTTGCCAGCTTTTTGGCCTGCTCTTTGATGGTGCTTTCCTTCTGCCGCGCCGTCTTCAGTTCCCGGTCCCAGTACTTCTCCGCCAGCACGGTCGCGACGTTGCCTTTGAACTCCGGCAACTGCGCCGGCGCCGCCATTGCGTCGCGGAAGTTTTGGTGAGTCGCTTTATAGCGCTGTTCGTCGGGTCCATACTCGGCTGTCGGCCCGCCCACCCCGAGCACACCGATGACGAAGGGCAGTTTCGGAGTGTTCAAGTCCTTGCGCACATCGCGGATGAAGTGCGCCATCGCGGAGCTGTAAGCATCGTAACCGCCTGGCTTGTCGCGGTTCGGATAGGTGCTGGAATCCACCATGTCGTTCCAGCCTTGGAACCAGACAAAGCCCGCCAGTTCATGGCCCTGAGCCGCATCATAGCTCGGCACCACGCGCTTGATGTTAGCGAGCACTTTTTTCACGTGTTCGATCATCAGCCGGTAGTTCACGCCCGTCGCCGCGGCTTTCTCTGCCTTGATGGCCGCAAGGTCTTTGCCTTGCTTCTGGAAGGTGGCGAGTTGCGCCTCATTGAACACATAGGGCCCGGCACTCGGCGGGCGGAAATCCGTATTCAGGCTCTTGCCACCCCAGGCAGTCTTGATGATGAGGATCGGGGCATCGGTGGATTTCTCCATGTAAATGCCAAAGGTGAACTCCGGCCCGATCTTCGGCCCGCCTTGGCTGGCTCCAAAGCCTGCCGTCAGCTTGCCTGTCTGTTCAGTGTCAGCACTGCCGAGCGAGGAGATCCACACCCGTTCGCACACCTTGGGCGTGCCGCCGGCATTCACCATTTCCGCCAGCATCGGCTTCGTGGCCGGGTCCATGCCGATGTGTTCAAAGGTGCTGACCTTGGCGTGGCCCTGCATGT
>JAJNBN010000217.1 GCA_021156225.1 Verrucomicrobiota bacterium
AGCATCGCCACGGTCACGCAGGCGTATCGGCAGTTGGAGAGCCGGGGCTTCATCGAGGCACGACCACAGTCTGGTTACTTCGTGCGCCTGCGACACTGGCAGCCGCCCGCTGAACCGGAGATCTCCAAGCCCAAGCCCGTCGCCTCGATCATCAAGACTGGTGCGCTCATGATGCGGGTGATGCAGGCCACGCGTGATCCCTCGCTGGTGCGATTGGGCGCGGCGTTGCCGAGTCCCGAACTTTTGCCCACGGCGAAGTTGAATCGCGCGATGGCCGCAGCGGCGCGACGAAGTCCTGAGCTGAGCAACAGTTACGATGTGCCGCCGGGTTATACGGCGTTGCGCAATCAGATCGCCCGGCGTGCGATGGATACAGGTTGCGAACTTTCGCCCGATGACATCATCACCACCTTCGGCGGGCAGGAGGCGTTGCACCTGTGCCTGCGCGCAGTTGCCCAGCCTGGCGACACCATCGCCATCGAATCGCCCACGTTCTTCGGCATCCTGCAGGTCATCGAATCGCTCGGGATGAAGGCGTTGGAGATTCCGACGCATCCGCGTGACGGCATAAGCCTGGAGGCGCTGGCGTATGCGCTGGAGCAGCAACCGGTGAAGGCCTGTCTCTTCGTGTTGAACTACAACAACCCCTTGGGCAGCTGCATGCCGGATGAGAACAAGAAGCGGCTGGTGGAGATGCTCGCCGCGAAAGAGATCCCGCTCATCGAGGACGACATCTATGGCGACCTGACCTTCTCGGCGGAACGCCCGCGCACGGCGAAGTCCTATGATCAAAAAGGACTGGTGCTGCTGTGCGATTCGTTCTCCAAGACCTTGGCCCCCGGATATCGCGTCGGCTGGACGGCCCCCGGCCGCTTCAAGGAACAGGTCTCGTATTACAAGCTCGTCAGCACGGTGGCCACGGCCGCGCTCCCGCAGATGGCTATCGCGGATTTTCTGGCGAACGGCGGCTACGATCATCACTTGCGCAAGGTGCGCCGTGAATACGCGCACAAGGTGCAGCAAGTGACGCAGGCGATCTGCAGCTACTTCCCGCCCGAGACGAAAGTCACGCGGCCCAACGGCGGTCATGTGCTCTGGGTGGAGATGCCGGTGCAGGTGAAGGCCGTGGAACTCTTCGAACGCGCCTTGGCCGAGAAGATCAGCATCGCACCGGGACCGGTCTTCTCTGCCCGTCAACGGTTCGGCAACTTCATCCGCCTGAACTGTGCGAACCCTTGGACTGCCACGTTGGACAACGCCCTCCTGCGTCTGGGCCGGATGGTGCGCCAGTTGCAGGAGACCGGTTCCTGAGGCGCTGATTCTCTTCGGGAGTATTTTTTCCAGTACCTCGTCTAACGGAGTATGAAACGGATTTTTTGGGCGGTATTGGTGGTCCTGCTGGCCGTCAATTTCCAGTCGGCAAGCGCCGCCGGGCTGATCGTCGTGGAGCCGGGCAAGGAAGCGCCGGATCACATTCTTCCGCCCCGGCCGATTCCGCCACCTCGTCCCAGTCCGCCCATCCATCACATTCCCATCCGTCCGGCCTTGCTTCCACTCGAGACTCAGCAACAAAAGGTGGATGTCACTATTCGCGAGCAGATCGCCCGCACGGAGGTGGAACAAGTTTTTTACAATCCCAATGGCCAACGCATCGAAGGCACCTTCCTTTTCCCCGTTCCAAAAGGCGCGCAGATCGACAAGTTCACCATGGATATCAACGGTCAGCCCGTGCAGGCGGAGCTGTTGAAAGCGGACAAGGCGAAGGCGATCTACGAAGAGATCGTGCGTAAGCTCAAAGACCCCGCGCTGCTGGAATACGCCGGACGTGATCTCTACAAGGTTCGTATCTTCCCCATCGAGCCGCAGGAAAAGAAACGTATCAAGCTCACCTACACGCAGTTGCTGAAAGAGGATCAGGGACTTGTGGAGTATGCACTGCCCTTGAATCCCGATGCTGCCGACAAGCGTACGCCGTTGGCCATCAAGGTGCAGATCGACTCGCGCACGCCGTTGAAAACCATCTACTCGCCCACGCATTCCGTTGAAGTGAAGCGGGCAGGGGACCGCAAGGCGACGCTCGGCTACGAGGCGGGCAGCTCCGGCAACGCCCGAAATTTCCAGATCTTCTTCGCGCGGCAGACGGACGAGATCGGCATCCAATTGCTCACGCAACGTGATGGTGATGAGGGGCACTTCCTGCTCTTCCTCTCTCCCGGCCAATGGGAGGACAAATCGAAAGTCATGCCAAAGGATGTCTTGTTCGTGGTGGACACTTCCGGCTCCATGGCGGGCAAGAAAATGGAGCAGGCGCGCAAGGCGTTGCAATTTTGCGTGGAGAATCTGAATGACAAGGATCGCTTCGAGATCGTGCGTTTCTCCACGGAAACGGAACCGCTTTTCAACGGCTTGCGCGATGTGAACAAGGAAAGCCGACAGAAGGCGCAAACGTTTGTCGAAGGTTTGAAACCCATTGGTGGCACGGCGATTCACGCCGCCTTGCAAACGGCGTTGAAGTTGCGTCCGGATGCCACGGACCGGCCTTTCGTCATCATCTTCGTCACGGATGGCATGCCTACGGTGGGTGAGACGCGCCCGGAAACCATCGTGCAGCTCGTGACCTCCGAAGTGGCGCGCAAGACGCGCATCTTCTGCTTCGGCGTCGGCCATGATGTGAACACGCACTTGCTGGATAACATCACGGAGCAAACGCGCGCGGTGAGCACCTACGTGCTGCCGGAGGAAGACCTCGAACTCAAGCTCTCCAGCTTCTTCGCCCGCATCAAGGACCCGGTGCTGGCGAATCCGGAACTGAAAGTGAAGGGCAACGTGACGGTGAAGCTCCTGTATCCGAGCCCGCTGCCCGATCTCTTCAATGGCGATCAACTGGTGGTGGCAGGCACATTCAAAGGACACGGTGCCGTTGCCATCGAACTCACCGGTCAATCGGGCAAAAGCAAGAAGACTATCACGCACGAAGTCACGTTTCCGAAGAGCAGCAATGAATACGATTTCATCCCGCGCTTGTGGGCCATGCGCCGCGTCGGCTGGCTCATGGACGAGATCCGTTTGCGCGGTGAGAACGCCGAACTTCGCGATGAAGTGACCGACCTTGCGCGCCGCTATGGCATCGTCACGCCGTATACGGCGTACTTGATCTTGGAGGACGAGAAGCAACGTGGTGTGCCTGTGGCTTCGCAGACGCAGAATAACTTCCGCCTCGACGCTGTCGCCCAGGCTGAGGCCAAGGATTCGTGGCGCCGTAGCAAAGAAGATCACTCCGGTTCCTTCGCCGTATCCGGTGCCCGCATGAACCAGCAACTTCGGGCGCAGTCGGTGGTGGGTGAAGCTTTGGAACGCAATCGTGCCGAAGCCCCGCTGGCCGCCAGCCCTGCGCCTGCCACCGCAGCACCTCAGGTGCCTGGTGTTCGTGTGAGCGGAACCGTATCCGCTCCTGCCAAATCTATCCATAACCCGTCCTCCTCTTCCGATTACTCCCAGCAGAACCGCTACGCTGGCGGTCGTGCCTTCTATCAAAACGGTCCCGTGTGGACCGATGCCCTCGTGCAGAAGCAGCAGGCCCAATCCCGCCGCGTTCAGCTCACCTTCGCGTCCAAGGAATACTTCGACCTCATGCAGAAGCATCCCGAAGTGAAGCCCTGGCTCGCGCTCGGTAACCGCGTCCAATTCGTCCTCGCGGACACCATCTACGAAGTCACCGAGTAATCCGTCACTTGCTCATCAATATCAATAAATCAAAAACTCCTTCCGCCGTTTCATGAACTCCTTCACCGCCGGTTCCCATGACTTGCGGATGTCCTTAATGGACGCCCCGTCGCGGATCATCTGGATCGTCGCCGGATGCCCCAGCAAGCGGTTGAACTTGGCCAAATCATAATCCTTCGGATACATCCGGTGCAGCGTGGACGCGATCAAGATCCCGATATCCACCACGTCGCACTTCTCGCGATCCGTCAGGATGATGTTCACGCCGCGGCATTCCTTGTCCTTGTTCACGCTCGCATTCGGCGTGAAGCGGATGGGCACGAACCGCACATGCTTCAATCCCGCCGCGTTCAATTCCGCCGCCAGCTTCAAGTCATCGATGTAAGGTGCGCCTACCACTTCGAAGGGCGTATCCGTTCCGCGTCCCACCGACACCGCAGAAAATTCCAGCAACCCCACCCCCGGATACAGCGTCGCCTGCGTCAGGCTGCGCATGTTTGGTGACGGATTCTTCCACGGCTGCCCCGTCTCATCGAACCACATACCGCGCTTCCATCCCTCCACCTCGATCACCGTCAGGTCCGCGCCGAATTTCTTTTCCGCGTTATACATCTTCGCCAGCTCACCGATCGTCATCCCATGCCGCACGGGCACCTGGTGATACGCCACGAAACTCGTCTTATCCGTCAGCACCGGCCCATCGATCGCTGTGCCGGTGATCGGATTCACGCGATCCAGCACGAAGTATTTGATCTTCGCCTTCGCTGCCGCCTCCATGCAATTTCCCATCGTGGACGGATACGTATAGAACCGGCACCCGATGTCCTGGATGTCGAAGATCAAGGCATCGAGATCCTTCAGATGCTCCGGCTTTGGCACGCGCGTCTCGCCGTAGAGACTGTAAACTGGCAACCCCGTCTGCTCGTCCTTGCTGTCCGGTATTTTTTCATCGAGCAACCCACGGATGCCATGCTCCGGTCCGAACAACGCCTTGAGTTGAATACCCTCCGCCTGATGCAACATATCAATGATCGGATTACGTTCCTTGTCCTGCCCCGTGTGGTTCGTGATCAAGCCCAGGCGCAATCCCTTCAACCGCGCGAACTTCTCCCGCTTCAACACATCGATACCATTGAGCACTTGCGGCACATCTCGATCCGCCGCCGCATATTCCAGCACTTCGATCTGCGACACCTTGTTCGTCGCGCGTGCCGGCAAAGCCCCAGGCACCTTGCTGAAATCAAATCCATTCACCGCCTCCGCCGCGAGCGTGCCGAGAACGCGACGCAACGCCGTCACTGAACCCTTCTCCGTCGGATGATTGCGATTCGAGACAAAGATGTAGAACGTCTGCGAATACGGATCGATCCACAGGCACGTCCCCGTCCAGCCCGTGTGCCCGAACGAACCGATCGGGAACACATTCCCGCGCGGCCCCGCATAGCTGGAGTCAATATCCCAGCCCAGTCCGCGCCGATCCGCCACCTTGGACGGCGTATGCACATCCCACATCATCTGCACCGTCGTGCTGCGGAAGATGCGTGCGCCTTCGAGAGAGCCACCGTTGAGGATCATCCGCGCATACCGCGCGAGATCGGATGCCGTCGTGAAGAGCCCCGCGTGACCGGCCACGCCGCCCATCTTGCGCGCCGTCGGGTCATGCACCACTCCGCGCAGCGGCTTGCCCTCGATCGATTCCGTCGGCGCGATGCGTCCCAGCTTGTCAGGGGAGGGGAGATAACCCGTATCCACCATCTTCAGGGGCTTGTAGATATTCTCCTCCACGAACTGGTTCAGCGGCATCCCGCTCGCGCGCCGCACGATCTCGCCCAGCAAAATAAAATTGATATCACTGTAGAGAAACTTCGCCCCCGGCTCATTGATCAACGTCTCGTTGCACGCCCGCTTGATCGCCGTGTCATAACCCGTCCACGCTGGAGTTGCTCCCAGGCCGGAGCGCAATCCGGACACATGCGTCATCAATTGCCGCACCGTCACATTCTCTTTTCCTCCACCCGTGAACTCCGGGATGAACCGCTTCACCGGATCATTCAGTTGCAGCGCCCCGCGTTCGAACAGGATGAGGATCGCTGGAGTTGTCGCGACGACTTTTGTGAGCGAGGCCGCATCATAGATCGTATCTGTCGTGATCACCTCGCGCTTCGGTTCGAGCGTCCGCCAGCCGTAGCCGCGCATATAGACTTCCTGCCCACGCTCCAGCCACAGCACACCACCCGGCAGCTTGCCTTCCGCGATGGCATTCGTGATCGCCGCATCCATCGCCGTGAGCTTCTCCGGCTTGAACACCACCGCCGGCTTCACATTCAGCGCCGTGGGCGTCCGCATCCCTTTGACCACCTTGTTCTCCGTCGTCTGAGGGGCAGGGGAGTTGGTGCTCGTCGCACTCGTCGTAGTGGTCGTTTGTGCCTGCCTGCTTTGGCAACCGGCGAGCGCCAGCGCGGCCAGCAAAGCCGCCAGACTCAGCGATTGAAAACTCCGCATGGAAATAACGAACCGGCCAAGGTAAGAACTCTGCCTGAAAATCATGTCCTGAGAATGAAAAGAAAATCCCGCCGAAGCAATCTCTGTCACACCGCTCTTTCCCGTCCGCCCGTTCCCCTTTATCTTTGCTGCTACCATACCGCCTCCTTTTCTGAACCCCGATTCGCACTTAGCTTCCCGTA
>JAJNBN010000218.1 GCA_021156225.1 Verrucomicrobiota bacterium
GCGCCGAAATCTTCACCCTGTTCCCAAACCGCATCAGCTCCGGAATCTTCCCCGGCGATTTCATCAACGCCCACGCTAGCTTGCCGAAATCCATCGTCATCTCCGGCGTCATCAGCTCATTGAAATTGAGCGGCAGGTTCTCATTCGCCGCATCCGAGATCACCCGGAACGTCGCCGCCGGTATCCCCTGCTCCGCGCACATCTGCCGGATGATCCCCGACTCCATCTCCACCGCATCACACTTCGTCTGGGCAAAAAGAGCGGCCTTCTCCTGCGCGGTGATGGCGACGGTCGTAGCGCAATAGTAAGTCCCCGGCTTCGCCCCCGTCTGGAGCAACTTCTGGGTCAGCGGGAAACCGGTATCCGCATTCAAAAGCAACGATTCTGGCGGCAATGCCGGATTCAATCCCCCGGCGTAACCGCAGGTTATGACCATGTCCGGTTTGCCCTCTGCCAACGCCGCCGTGAACGCCTTGCGCGTATTCTTCGCCCCCATGCCCGTGACGAGGATTCGCACATCCGGACGATTGGCCACCAGCGGACGAAACGGCGCAGCTTCTTCTTTTACAGCGAAGCAGATGAGGATTCTAGTTTGCTCGGACATTTACGGTAAAACGTGAGAAAGGGTGATATGACGGAGCGCGATTGGGGTAAAGGGAGAATATGAGATAAAATCAGCCTGCAGCCAGCAAACGGGATAGGAGAGGGCCGGATGAATATTACACCACCGAATCGCAACCATTTGAAAACAAGCAAGTTAAGCATGAATGAATATTACAAAATGCAAGACGTCGAATTTTCGGAATTAAGCTAAGGAATAGACACCATTATGAAAAATGCTGCTGGGGAAACAAATCTGCAGGGCAGTCTACCACCGCCCTTCCCTATTACATCCACTCTAAAGAAAACTACGTTTCATTTCTGGATAGGTATCGGATCGGCGATAATTGTCGGCATCATCTTGTTGATTACGGTTGCTGGAAAAGTGACCAATGCAGCCCAGATGAAAGCCCGGGTACAAGCGATTGAGAGACTGTCGGAATTAACTCCAAATGTCGGTGACAGACTGATGCAAGCTGAGAGGCTTTGCACACAGCAAGGTTACTCTCTATTCAAAACTATGACGCAACAGGGAGGCACGTTCATGCCAGCCACGCACCGGGGATGAGGGAGGCTGGAAGTTTCACGACATATACTTGGTGGAAAGCAATGGTCGCCAAATCAATATGATGATGAGCGAAGTGCAGGAAAACCCTTTAATTTTCATGGGAAAATACTTCACACCAGAAATTAAAAAGACTTTGTCTTTCAGCAAAGATGCTGTGGAAGCGTATCTGGAACTTAAAAAATCTCAGGAGCCAAGACGAGGAGCCTCACAAAAAGAGGATACTAGTGGGCTTGAGCTACTGCATATGATGCTTGGTTTGATGAATCATCACGGCAGATGACAGCGGGCGCGTTGATCATCAATAAATCCTCTCGTATCCACATACTCAGAACTTCGCCAGCGTAAGGTGAAGATATCGGTCCCTGCGTTACTCGTCTGTGTAACAATTTCGGCAAAGGATGACACTGCAGCCATCCTGACTAGCACAAGACATTTGCCGATTCACATCGGCTGCTAAGTGATCGGGTCGGCGACGGCTTTAGTGCGTGCCGTTCAAATGCACCCCATTGTGCCCGTTGAGATGCGCCTTGCCATTACCGTTCGTAGCAGGGCTGACGATCGGCACCTCAGCATGCCCATTCCGCGCCGCCTCAGCCGCTTTGGCTTTGGTGAGCAACTGCTTATAGGTCGCCAGTGCGAGGAGCGGCCAGGAGTTCCGATACATGTCGTACTTGAGGTAGAACACTTTCGGGAAACCGGTGCCGGTGACTTCGCTCTCCGACCACGAACCGTCCTGATTCTGCGTGCGGACGAGATATTCGATACCGCGCTGCACACTCGGCCGGAACGGATCATCGAACGCAAGCAAGCCCATGACCGCCCACGCGGTCTGCGAAGCGGTGCTGGGCCCCTGCCCTTTGTAAACCGGGTCGTCGTAGGTGTTGCAGCGTTCGCCCCAACCACCATCAGGGAGCTGGACACTCTCGAGCCAATCACGACCGCGCATGAGCCAGGGCTGGTTCATGTTCACCTTCAGGGCGCGCATGCCGCGCAAGACCTGCCAGGTGCCGTAGATGTAATTCACACCCCAGCGACCGTACCAGGAGCCGTCGTCTTCCTGCTCGTCTTTCACGAACTGGATGCCGCGCTTGATCTGCGGGTGATCGACAGAATAATTCTCGTATCCGAGCAGTTCCAGGATGCGCGCGGTGATGTCCGCACACTCAGGATCGAGCATGGCGTTGTGGTCCGCGAAAGGCACTTTCTCCAAAATACCTTTCGTGCAGTCCTTGTCGAAGGCCGCCCAACCGCCGTCTTTGCACTGGAAAGCCATCATCCAATCCATCCCGCGCTTGAAGCTTTCATCGCGCCGTTTCGGATTGTCCGTGGGGATTAGGCGCAGGGCGAGGAGCACCATGGCGGTATCGTCCACGTCCGGATTCCACTTGTTTGCGTATTCGAAAACCCAGCCGCTGGGTTCCACGTTCACGGGATTCTTGTGATACCAGTCACCGCGGAAACGGATCTCCTTGTCCATGATCCACTCCGCCGCTTTCTTCATCTGCGGATGCTCGGCCGGCACACCGGATTCGCGCAAGGCGATGGCCACGATGGCGCTGTCCCACACGGGCGAGAAGCACGGCTCGATGCGCATGCTGTCCACCGTATGATGCTCCAGCTTCTTCAACTCACGCACCGCACGGACCAGTTCTGGATGATCATCCGCGTAGCCAAGGGCCTTCAACGCGATGACCGCATTGAGCATCGCCGGGAAAATCGCCGCGAGACCGTCCGAGCCTTCAAAACGTTCCACCATCCATTCCTCACAACGCTTCAGCGCGCGACGACGGAAAGGATGGATGCCCGCTTGCGCGAAGAGTTCCGCGAACTTGTGCAGGCCATCCAGCGACATGAAGAAATTCCGCCAGGTGAACCATTCCGGATCACGCGGCAACGCCAGGTCGCGTTCGTGGAAGCCTTCCACGTAGAGTTCATCCAGCGAGATGGGCAGCTTCCGCGTGGGCTTGAAATGATTGATGATGGCCAACGGCACCAGCATGGCGCGGGACCAATTGCTCATGTCCCAGAAGTTCACATGGAACCACTTGCCGATCAGCAGGACTTCGCAGGGAATCGTGGGCAGATACTTCCAAGGGAACAGGCCGATGAGGGCGAGGTAGAGCTTGGAGAAGGTGTTCATCCGGGGAACACCACCGAGATTCTTCGCCATCTCGCGGGCACGCAGCATGCGCGGGTCCTTCAGCGGGACACCCGCCAGCTTCAAGGCGAGGTACGCCTTGATGGTAGCGTTCACCTCGGAAGGGCCGCCGTAGTAGATATTCCAGCCGCCATCCGGCAACTGCATGGACAGGATGTGATTGACGGCGCGTCGCTGCCATTCGAGGTCCACGCTGCCATCCCAGTGATGGTAGGCCACCATGTCCGAGACCAGCGTGGAATCCACCATCAGTTCGCCGATCCAGTAGCCCTCGGGCTTCTGCTCCCGCAAAAGATATTGTTGAGAACGGTGGATGGCACCATCAGGGGACACAGGAGCGCCCGGCAGTTCCAGACCGGACTGCCGCAACGATTTCTCGGAGATACGACTGGCATCAAACAACGGATTCGACACGCGGAGTAATTTGGTAGGCTGTAACCTTACTGTAAAGAATTAATGGCCCTTTTTAGCCGATGTGAGTCAGACTAATGAAGAAGATTCATGAACCATAACCTGTTTATTACGAGAGACTTAATAAGCAGCCGCACATCCCATCCAACGAACGCGTAAAGTCGCCCGGTTATCTGACTTTGTCAAATTGGCGGCCGCCTGTCGCTCTCAAAACCCGTATTCCCCCGACTTGTTTTTTTGGGGCCGTTGGGTAGTGTGCCGCACTCATGACGTTGCAATTTACGAAGATGAACGGGGCCGGGAATGATTTCATTCTCCTCGATAACCGGGCGGGAAATATCAAGCTCACCCGCGAACAGGTCGTGCAGTTGTGCCATCGCCAGCGGGGCATCGGCGCGGATGGCATCATGCTCCTGGTCCCCTGCACCTCGGGCAAGGCGGACTGGGCCTGGCAATTTTACAACAGCGACGGCAGCGATGCCGAGATGTGCGGCAACGGCGCCCGGTGCTTCGCCCGCTACATCCAGAAGCTGACGGGCGTGAAGGACCGCACCTCCTTTGAGACGGTAGCTGGCGTCATCAGCGCGACCTTCCATGGCGAGCGTGTGACCGTGAACCTCACCACTCCCCGCGATTTGCGCCTGAGCGAGCAAGTTCCGTTGAAGACGGGTGCCTCTGCTATTCATTCCCTGAATACGGGTGTGCCACACGCCATCCTCTTCGTGCCGGATGCCGATCAGGCGATGGTCGCCCAAGTGGGTTCCGAAGTGCGCTATCACGATCACTTCAAGCCGCGCGGGACGAACGTGAATTTCGTGCAATTGAAGGGACCGAACTTCATCCGCGTGCGCACCTACGAACGCGGGGTGGAAGGCGAAACCCTCGCCTGCGGCACCGGCGTAAGCGCCGCGGCGATGATCTCGGCGAAGGTCCACGGCTTCACCTCCCCCGTGAAGGTGCAGGTACAAGGTGGCGATCTGCTGGAAGTAGGCTTCAAAGAAGCCAACGGCGGCTTCGCTGATGTGTCCTTGAACGGACCGGCGGACTTCGCCTTCGAAGGAACCATCACGCTCTAAGCTGACTTTTTCACACAATGGCTGGAGTGGTTGCGAAACCGCTTCAGCCATTTATTTTTGCCTGCAAACATTGTGGACACATGCAATCCACCTCGGGGCCTGCAATCGGTCCTACCGCTGGCAATCCCTGACACCAGCATTCGCCCCCGCCCTGCCCCGGTCCGCAAAAGAACGCTTTTCCGCACTGGCTGCACCGCTTGGCTTTCGTAGGCCGCGTCATCTCACGCGGTAAAGCAAAGTTCAATTCCGCCTCCGTCGGTGCTTGGCTGGGCAGCAGCAGACGCGCATTTCCGATCTGCAGATAAGCCAGATCACCACGATTGATTACCTGCGTTTCGCTAAGCTCCAAGCGACGATCGAACCCCGGCCCATCCAGCACCAGCGTGTGATATTCCCCCTGCTCTCCGCACACATCCAGGCCCGTATCCTTATGTAATTGCGACAACTCCTCCAATGCCTTGCGGTCGATACGTCGCCCCACCCAAGCAGGGGTCAGCCCCACCGGTTTGACACAAGAGAAGACCACATTAAATCCCGCTGCCAGAATCGCCCCCATGATGTCCCAGCGCGACTTCTTCCACAGCGGCGTTAACACCTCGAGGCCCAGTGGCTCCGCACAGGTGCGGATGAAATTCGGCTGCCCTGCCACCTGATCGATATCCCCCGTGATCAAGGTATCAATGCCTTCAGCCTTCAAGACCTCCATCTGCTTACGATAACCCGCGTCGTAAGGTGCCTCGATATTTAGGATGCGATGCTTAAAGCCCAATGCTACAGCCTGTAACGACATCACGGGCAACGGATGCGCCAGAAATTCAGCCTCCGGTGGCGCGAACGTCACCAACTCCTTCACCACGATCCCACGCTTCACCGCCAGATATAGCGCCAGCGCCGAATCTTTTCCACCCGTCCATAATACTACCGCGTTTTGACTCATCACATCACACCCGCCGCAGCGAGTTGATAATCAACGTAGGCAAAACCGTTCCGCTTGTAACGCTCTCTTTCCGCCACCACCAGTGGCCCACCCTTAAAATCCGGACTTGTATAAACCAACGTGTGAAACTCGCCATTCTCTCCGCATGGGTCAGCCTTTTCCGGCAAATCCCACAACAATTCCGCATCAAACTCCCTGCCCGCAAATGTCTCATCGATTTGCTTCGGGTCCACGCACACCAGCTTCGCCCGAAACCCTCGCTCGATAAATTCCAGCGCCAGCTTCTTCGTATCGCGATTCCAAAGCGGATAAATCGCCTCCATTCCCAATCGCTCCATGAACTTGTCCCGATACGCTTTGATATCCGCCAGAAACAAATCTCCATACACCACCCGTCTGATGCCTTGCGTCTGAAATGGATTTAATGCCTCCGCCCAACCCTGTTCATACTCCACATTGCTCGCACCTTCGTTCAACCAAATCTCCACCAGCGGCAAGCAGAGCGCCTTCGCCTGTGCCTGGATGATCTTGCGGTGAATCCCGTGCATCGCATTCCGGTCGCGTCCGTGATGAAACGTGGTGACCAGGGCCGCCACCTGGAACGCACTGGAACGGCGGATGGCATGCAGCGCGAGTGCGCTGTCCTTTCCACCGCTCCAGGCTATTAATATCGATTCAGGCATCAACTTACCTCAGGACCAAATCAGAACTTCAGGCGCACACCGCCGTAGGCAGCCGCGCGCAAGGCCGGGAAGTTGGTGACCACGGCATACTGGTCATCATTGATGTTTTCGCCACGCACCCAAAGCTCAAAACTTTCGGTCACGTGCCAGGTCGCCACGGCGCGCACAGTCAGATAATCCTCGGCGTTTATCTGGGAAGGGAACGCCACATCTTCCCGCTGCATCACCCATTGCAGACCGGTGTTCAGTGTCAGTTGCTTGAGCGGCTTCACCGTCATGTCCCAGCCGATCAAGTGCCGGGGACGCCGCACCAACCGCACGTTGTTGCCCGTATCATTCGCCGTCAGATACGTGTAGTTCAGGCTGGTGGCGAACTCCGGACAAGGCTGGAACGAGATACCTGTCTCCACCCCTTCCGTCTCCGCTTGAGACACGTTGATCGGGATGAAGAACGGTGCCGGTGCCTGGATCAGGTTATCGATCTGATTATGGAAATACGTCGCCGATACCGTGATGCGGTCCTTCCAGAATGATTTTTCCAATCCCGCTTCCCAGCCCTGTGATTCTTCAGGCACAAGATTCGGATTGCTGAACAAGGGGAAGTAAAGGTCCTGCGGCGACGGCGGACTGTAAGAAGCCGAGACGTTGGCAAAAATAAGCGTCTCGATCGCCGGCACCAGATAGGATGTCCCCTGCTTCCACGACCATGAACCATCATAATCGCTATAATGGTCATAGCGCCCGGAATTGATCAGCTTCAGCCGCTCAAGCGGATTCCACTGGCTCTGCACGAAAACACCCACACCCGTCTGGTTCGCATGGATATTCTCGATGTTCGCCGCGTTGCGTTGCGAGATCGTGAGGTCTTGCACGTTGAGGCCGCCCGTGAGCGTCCACTTCTCCACCGGCTTCCAATCGTTCTGCCATTCGATCTGGTTGGAATCCAGCTTCAGCTTATTATCCGTGCCGAACTGGTTGCGAAACCGCTGGTTCTGGTGTTCGT
>JAJNBN010000219.1 GCA_021156225.1 Verrucomicrobiota bacterium
TGCATTCTTGCTGTTATCGCCTAGTTGATCGTAAAGACCTTTTAGAAAGTTAGAGCTGTTTAAATTGGAGGTTATGACAATTGAATGATTAAATTTTGCGAAATCCAAATACATTTCCGCAACGTTACGTTCATAAGCAAGATCGAGACTTCCTTCTGGGGTTTCGACGATGAAGAATGTTTCGTTGTGGTTGTTTAGCTCGGAAAAGAGTGATATCAATGCCATTCGAAAAGCTTGATCTATAAAGAAGCGCTGTGATTCAGAGACCTCATGCAGGTTCGATCGCTCTTTGTCATTAAAGCGAGGGTGCATGTAAGTAACGGGCTTTCCGGATTTTGTTTTTGTGCTAATCACCAACTCGCAAGGGACGCCTAAAAATTTTGAGGAGAACTTCGAAAACAAAGGTGTTAACGTATCGTTCACTGTAGTTAAGTGTTCTGTATACGCCGTGTTCAACTTCTTGAGTTTTTCTTTAGCTTTGTCTCTTTCTTGATAAAGGTCCTTTATTTCCTGGGTCAAATCAGTGATTTCAGTTCTCTGCTTTTCTAGCCATGGGTTATTATTCTGGTTGCCTGCGGTGGCCTGATCGATGGCGACTTGCAGCTTCAATAATGCAGTTTCGTCTCGGTGCTTACGTTTGGTTAGATCGTTCAGCCTTGGTTGTAAGGTTTGGATTTCGTGGTTTGCTATCGCCTGCGCTTGAACACAGGCGCGTTGCTTATCATTTATAGCTTCCAAGGCGCTGTGGAGTGCATTTATCTCATCGGTTAGTTTGTCGTCTTTCTTTGTCGTGCCAAGATTGCTCTCATATGAGACAGGTGAGCGACAGACGAGACATTTAGCTTCAGCCTTCAGTTTTTTACCAAGATCTTTCAATCGCGGGTGGCTTGTCCCGCATACTTGACAAGTTCCCTGATTGGCAAGGGTTTGAAGCAAAAGCAGATACTGGGGAGGGAGAGACTCGTAGATGCCGGCGTAGAACTTTGTTTCAGCATGCTGAAGTGCTTTGGTGATAGAAATTTTCTCTGTCTCTAGCGTGTCGGCTTGAGTGAGTAACTCTTCGATATGCTTACTTTCGGTACTTATTTTGGATTGAATTTGATTCAAATCGCCATCTATCTGTTCAAGTGCTTCCTGAATTTGTGCATATTCCACTCTGTTTTTTCTCAGCTCCGCTTGCGAAGCACTTTCCGTAGCGGGACGTTTTTCGCTCTCTTCCCATCTGGCAATGGTTTTTATGATGTCTTTTCTTGTTTCAGACTTATGTCGTGCTTTTGTATCAAGCATGGTCATTTTGTCGCTGAGCCCGGAGAGTTTGACGTGAAATTCAGAAAGGAATAGGATTCGCATTACCTTATTCTGGCTTTCTGGATCCCAAATGAGCGGCCGCCGAGCCTCATCAAATACCAATAAATTGGCGGCTACATATACGAAATCTTCAAATTGAGCGAATTGCATCAATTTCCCGATTTCCGCGCGGTATTTTTCCTCATATGCTGAAGCCTCATCAGCGTGAATGAGTTTTCCGGCGATCTTCAACCTGATTATTTTAGGCCGAAAAAGCAGTCGCGTTATCTCGATTTTTGTTTTCCCTATGCTGTACTTGAGGGTGGCTTTTGCGTCCGATTCATCTTCGGGTTTGATCCTACCTTTGAAAAAGGTTTCGGGAACCACTGGGACGGTTTCGTTCTTGCCCGCGCTATTAACCGTCTGGTAGCCCGCGTTTCCGAGGAGCGTAAAGAGGACGGTTTGAACAAATGTGGTTTTTCCAACCCCGTTTCCACCGATTATCATATTGATACCGGGAAGGATGGGATGTTCGACGTTGCCTTTGTATAAGGACAGTCGTTCGACGTTGATGTGCTCCAACACGGGCAATAGCATAGTGGTCACCTTTGGTCGGCGCTTTGCGCTATTTGTTAGGTTTGCCGGGGGAATGTCGAGGTTTTAAGTGAAGAGAAGAGATAAACATTGAACCGCCTTCTTGGTCACATCCCAATGATTTGCTCTTCAGGATACAGACCTGTATCATGCGCACCCAATTTGAGTATCAAGTATCTATGAAACAGCAGAGCACCATGCGGGTGGGGATCATTGGCGGCGGGTTGATGGGGCGGGAGGCGGCGAGTGCGTTCGCGCGCTGGTTCGTCCTCCAGGATTTCCCGGTGAAGGTGGAGCTCACCGCGGTGTGCGATCTCCAGGAGAGTTTGCTGGAGTGGTTCAAACAGGTGCCCACGGTGAAGCTGCTCACCAAAGATCATCAGGAACTCCTGAAATCCCCGGACGTGGACGTGGTGTATGTGGCGGTGCCGCATAACCTCCACGAAAAGCTGTATCTGGATGTGCTGGCGGCGGGGAAAGATCTGCTGGCGGAGAAGCCCTTCGGCATCGATCTGGCCGCGGCGAGGAGCATCCAGGCGGCGGCGGTGAAGTCCGGGCGGTTCGTGCGGTGCAGTTCGGAGTTTCCGTTCCTGCCGGGTCCGCAGCGCGTGGTGAATTACGTGCGCTCGGGCAAAGTGGGCAAGGTCCTGGAGATCCATTCGGGCTTCCATCACGCGAGCGATCTGGACCCGACGAAGCAGATCAATTGGAAGCGGATGACGAAGTTCTGCGGGGACATCGGTGTGATGGGCGATCTGGGGATGCACGCGGTGCATGTGCCCTTCCGGCTCGGTTGGAAGCCGCTCCGGGTGTATGCGCAGCTCCAAAAGATCTACACGCAACGCCCCGATGGCAAAGGCGGCATGGCCGCGTGCGATACGTGGGATAACGCGATGCTCCACACGGAAGTGCTCATCGACGGCGCCGAAGTGCCGATGCGGCTGGAGATGAAACGCCTCGCCCCGAGCGAGACGAACACGTGGTTCATCGAGGTGCTGGGCACGGAAGGCGGCATCAAGTACAGCACGAAGGAGCCGAAGACGCTCTGGATCTTCGAGCGGCAAAAGGAACAGATCTGGCAACGGATCGATCTCGGCTTCCAAACGCCCTTCCCGACGATCACCGGCGGCATCTTCGAGCCCGGTTTCCCGGATTGCTTCCTGCAGATGTGGGCCGCCTACGCCGCCGAACGCGCCGGAGAGTTGAAGGATAAGTTCAGTTGCGCCACGCCGGAAGAGGCCGTCCTCAGCCACGAACTCTTCGAAGCCGCCCTGAAATCACAGGCGGGGCATCAGGTCATCACGCTATGATAGGAGCGTGCCCGTCTCGGGCACAGCAAGGTACATAAGCAAGGGTGGGGTAGTATCGCCAAAAACCCCACGCACGCCCACCGCCCATGGTGGCCCGCCGGTGCAACCGGCCATGTGGTTTTTCTGAGGGTTTGTGTGGGTTTTGCGCGCTAAACCGGGGACTTTGCCGTTGACAGTTGGGGCCTCCAAGGTTGTCAATAAACCCGTTACCGAAAGTCTTTGCAAAGGGGCATTTTGCGCCTGTGCGGGGAGCTTTCACCACTTTTCAGGGTCATCATGAGCAAAAAACTGAACATCGCGATCGTCGGTCTGGGCTTCGGGGCGGAATTCATCCCCCTCTGGCAGAAACATCCGCACACCACCTGCTACGCCATCTGCCAGCGTGACCCGAAGAAGCTCAATGCCGTGGGCGATTACTTCGGCGTGGACAAGCGCTATACCGACTTCGCCGAGATGCTCAAGGACCCGAACGTGGACGCGGTGCATATCAATTCGCCCATCCCGGATCACGCCTGGATGTCCATCGCCGCGTTGAAGGCCGGCAAGCACGTCGCCTGCACCGTGCCCATGGCGACGAGCATCGCGGATTGCAAAAAGATCGTGGACCTCGTGAAGAAAACGGGCCTGAAATACATGATGATGGAGACCGTGGTGTATGCCCGGGAATACCTCTTCATGAAGGAGCTGCTCGATAACGGCGAACTCGGCAAGCTGCAGTTCGTGCAGGCCAGCCATCAGCAGGACATGGACGGTTGGCCGAATTACTGGCCGGGCCTCCCGCCGATGTGGTATGCCACCCATTGCGTCGGCCCCGTGGCAGGATTGATCGGCAAACCTGCGGAATACGTGAGCTGCTTCGGCTCCGGCACCATCCGCAAGGACCTGATCAAACAATACGGCGCACCCTTCGCCGTCGAGACTGCGCACATCAAGTTTGCGGACACGGACGTCAACGCCCGCATCATCCGCAGCCTCTTCGATACCGCGCGCCAATACCGCGAGAGCATCGACGTGTATGGCGACAAGAAGTCCGTGGAATGGCCGCTCGTCGAGCACGAGCCGCTGGTCATCCACACCGCGAAAAAGCCGGAGCCGAAGATCCCGAAGCCTGTGAAATGCCCGGACTTCGCCAAGCGCCTGCCCAAGAGCATCGCCAAGTACACGACGCAAGGCGTTTACGATTCTTCCAAGAAGACGCACCTGAGCTTCACCCAAGGCAGCGGCCATGGCGGCAGCCATCCGCACCTGGCGAATGAATTCGCGAACGCCCTCGCCGAAGATCGCGAGCCATTCCCAAACGCGAAACAGTCCGCCAACTGGACCTGCGTAGGCCTGTGCGCCCATGAATCCGCCCTGAAAGGCGGCAAAATCGTGAATCTGCCAAAGTTTACGCTTTGAGTTTGGCCCCGGGTATTGCATAAACTTTCGCCTCGAACCCAAGAAAGCACAAATTTATATGGATAATGGAATAGCTCCTAACGCAAAACGTCTGCTTTGGGCAGGCTTCATGGCCATTTTGGCCGCTGGTGTCGGCTACTCAGTTCGTGGCGGCATTTTGGGCCAGTGGGCCGAGCAGTTCGGCTTCACCATGACGGAACTGGGAACAATCACCGGTGGCGGCCTTACCGGCTTCGGCGTCGTCATCATCCTGAGTTCGCTCATCGCCGACAAGATCGGCTACGGCAAGCTGATGATCACTGCGTTTGTTTTGCACGTGGTTTCCGCTGTCGTCACGCTGGCTGCGCCGGCTGCGTTTGCGTCCGGTGGCAAAGAAGCAGCGTATAACTGTCTTTTCTGGGGCATGTTCATCTTCGCAGTCGGTAACGGCTTGTGTGAAGCAGTGGTGAATCCTTTGACGGCCACCCTCTTCCCTAAAGAAAAGACGCATTACCTCAACATCCTGCATGCCGGTTGGCCCGCTGGTCTGGTGTTGGGCAGTGTTGCATCCGCGTTCATGGCGGCTAAAATTGATCCCTCCGGGACGGTGATCGCCAAAGCAGTTGATTGGAAGATCCAGATGTCTTTGTTCCTCATCCCTGTGCTGCTCTACGGTTTCATGCTCTTCGGTCAAAAGTTCCCGAAATCGGAAGCCGCTTCGGCTGGTGTCACGCTGGGCGAGATGGTCGGCACGGTTTTCGCACCGCTGATGCTGGTGCTGCTGTTCATCCACGCCTTGGTCGGCTATGTGGAGTTGGGAACGGATTCCTGGATCAGCAAGATCACCGGTTCCATCATGGGTGATCCGATGAAGGGTCTGATGCTCTTCTCCTACACCTCTCTGCTCATGTTTGCCTTGCGGTTCTTTGCCGGACCGATTGTGCATAAGATATCGCCGCTGGGCTTGCTGTTCGTCAGCGGGTTGCTCGGTTTCGCGGGTCTGCAGTTGCTTGGTGCGGCCCAGTCAGTGGCGGTTTGCGTGATCGCAGCCACGGTTTATGCGTTGGGCAAAACCTTCCTGTGGCCGACCATGCTGGCCGTAGCGTCTGAGCGCTTTCCAAAGGGTGGTGCCGTAGCCATCGGTATGCTGGGTGGCGTGGGCATGCTCTCGGCCGGTCTGCTCGGTGGTCCGGCCATCGGTTTCAAGCAGGACTTCAACGCCTCCAAGAACCTGCAGGAACAGGCTCCGGCGGCTTATGACCGTTACAAGGCGGCCAACGAAAACACCTTCATGAGCTTCAAAACAGTCGGTTTGGATGGTGCCAAAGTGGGCGCCTTGGAGGACGGTGGCAAAGAACTGGCTCGCGCTGGTGAACTCTTGAAGAAGGAAAACAAGATCGACGAGAACCATGCCAAATTGGCTGCCTGGTGGGAAACGGCCAAGGTTTCCGCTGCAGAAGACAAAGGCCCGGTACAAAAGGCCGGTGTCTTTGGCGGTCAAATGGCATTGAAACTGACCTCCTACGTCCCCTTGGTCATGGCGGGTCTGTATCTGCTGTTGATCCTCTACTTCAAGTCCACGGGCGGTTACAAAGCACTGGAGATTTCAGGCGAGAAAGCCAGTGGCGGCGTCAAAGGCCCGGTTGCATGATGAACCGTTAGATTCGTATTCTTCAAAGGCGGCTCTCCGGAGCCGCCTTTTTCTTTTCCGGTAACGCCCCAAAACTCTTTCGCAATATCTTTGCCCTGCGTAGTTGCGCGGCGCGGC
>JAJNBN010000220.1 GCA_021156225.1 Verrucomicrobiota bacterium
GTCGAATCGCGAACACCTGATCGTCGGTTCCGAACCTTCGAGTGTGCGTGCGGCTGCGGATGCCGCGGTGAAAGCACTCGGCTGGACCACGGAGTATCGCGTGGATGCCGATCATATCCGTATCAATACTGTGGACCGTTTCATCCCACATTCGGATTTCTTCACGTTGGATGTCGCGGACTCCATCGGTCACGCAGCAGAGCCGGCGGCGGTGAAGGCATTCGTGGCGCGTCATCCGGAACTGGCGGGGAAGATCGTGATTCCAGGCATCGAGCAGCCGTTCCAGACCGATGCAGCTTACGTGGAGAAGATCGCGGCGAAGTACCTTTTGGCGGTGCAGGATGCGGGTAAGATCTATCGCCATATCGTGAGCGTGAAGGGCGAAGGCAAGTTCATCACGGAAGTCTCCATGGACGAGACGGACGCGCCGCAGACGCCGCCAGAACTGCTCATAATTCTCGCCGCGCTCGCGGATGAAAAAATTCCGGTGCAGACGATCGCACCAAAGTTCACGGGCCGTTTCAACAAGGGTGTGGATTACGTGGGTGATGTGGTGCAGTTCGAGAAGGAATTCAATGATGATTTGTGCGTGATCGCCTTCGCCATCCAGAAGTATGGCCTGCCGGCGAATCTCAAGCTCAGTGTCCACTCGGGCAGTGACAAGTTCTCGATCTACGGCCCGATCCGTCGTGCGATCGCCAAACATGGTGCGGGCTTGCATATCAAGACGGCAGGCACGACGTGGCTGGAAGAGGTCATCGGTCTCGCCGAAGCGGGTGGTGAAGGGTTGGCACTCGCGAAAGAGATCTATGCGGAAGCGCTCGCGCACGCGGATGAACTCAGTGCGCCGTATGCCACCGTGATCGATATCGACAAGAGCAAGCTGCCTACTGCTGCGACGGTGAACGAGTGGACCTCAGTACAATTTGTCTCCGCCTTGCGGCACGATCAGAAAAACCCGGAATACAATATGCACGTGCGCCAGTTGCTGCATGTTGGCTTTAAAGTTGCGGCGAAGATGGGTGATCGTTATCTGAATGCGCTGGTCAAGTTTGAGGAATCGGTGTCACGCAACGTGACCGCGAACCTGTATGAACGGCATCTGAAGCCGTTGTTCGTGGCGTAAAAATTCTGAACAGGAGCAAACAGAGGGAACCGAGCGGGAACGTTCGGTTTCCTTTTTTGTTTGCAGGAACAAAGAAGCGCAGTTTGACGAAGGCGGCTTGGTGCAGCTTTTTGCTGTCCACGTTCCTGCGGGACACAGTCCCGCGGTGCACGGGAATCAGTGCGCGGCGGGGATGGTGACGGTTTTGTCCTGCGTGCCAGTCCAGGAAATCATTTCCACGGTGGTGACTCCCGCGCGGGAGGGGGAGGGTAGCACTGTAGGAGCATCGAGGCTGGAGCCGCAGAGGATGCCTTGACGGTACCATTTCTTGATGACAATGCGGTCTTCCATCACATCGCGCGTGTAGGCGATGGCGCGATCAATATGTTCATCCGTACCGGTGTGTTCGTAATCCATGAAATGAACGTAGCAGGCGCGGAAACCCACGGTGATATCCTGCACATCGGTGGAGATGTAAAGGCCGGGTTCCTGCGTCTTCATGGTCTGAGGAACACGGATGAGCAGTGTGCCTTCCGGCGCGCCCGGGCTGTTGTCCAGATGGGCGAAATCACCAAGCTGGGGCATGGCGGTGATGAAAGCCTCGTACACGCGCTTCGAGTAGGGATTCAGGCTCTCGGCGAGAGATTTTTCCTGCTCCAGATCGGCGTCTGGGTGATGCCCGGCAGCGATGTCAATTCGATCGGCCATGGCTTGCCATGGGTTGATGGGGAATCCGGCGGATGTCATGGTAGTCATACGCTGCATTGCTTCGCCTTCGCACCGCAGCTACCTTCCCGGCACGAAACATGAGCTTGTTACGGGTCGCTGCTTTGACTGGCTTTTTTCTGTTAGCCGGAATCATGCCAATGATGCTGGGAGGCTGTTCATCGCCTCCGTCTGCTGGTATTTCGGCATCGAAGCCCGACCCGGTGGCGCGTTCGGGTGGCGAGATTTTTACATCTTGCCTGCTGTGCCACAGCACTCGCGAGATGCAAAGAGGCCCAATTATCGATGGTTTGCCGGCTTGGTCGGTGGAGCTGCAACTGAGGAAATTCAGGGATGGCATCCGGGGCGGGAATCCCACGAACAAGTCGGAAGTGCTCATGGCAGCGGGGGAAAGCATCGTGAAGGGTGATGAGGAAATCCGCCGGGTGGCGGCACATATTGCCGGGTTGCCGCCGCAATCCCATCTATTGACGGTGAGGGGGGACAAGAACCGGGGCAAACTGATCTACCTGCAATGTGCCAACTGCCATGGCATCAAAGGTGAGGGCAAGGCGGAGTCGAAATCACCACCCTTGAACACCTTGGAGGATTGGTTTCAACTGGACCAGCTCCGCAAGTTCAAGGCCGGTCTCCGGGGGAAGCACCCGCAGGATGCCGAGGGCAATGCCATGCGGCTGGCGGTGTTGGGATTGAGCGATGATGACTTGAAGCATGTCACACGCTACATCGCGGAAGATCTGGCCGTGGCCAAGCCGCTGCCGAAGCCGGAACCGGAAATGCGTAAATAATCGATGGCCACTGTCAGCCTCCATAACGTCAGTAAAAAGTTCCGTGACCCACGTGGCCGTGAAGTGCGGGCAGCGGACAATGTGTCGCTGGAGGTGCCGGAGGGTGAGTTTCTGGTGCTGGTGGGGCCTTCCGGGTGCGGCAAATCCACGTTGCTGCGGTTGATCGCGGGATTGGAGACGGTGGATAACGGCACAGTTGCCATCAATGACCGCGTGGTGAATGACTTTCCTCCGGCGGATCGTGATGTGGCGATGGTCTTTCAGAATTACGCGTTGTTCCCGCATCTCACGGTGTATGAGAACATGGCGTTTGGGCTGCAATTCCGGAAGATCGCCAGCCGTGAGGCCAAGCAACGGGTGCAAGCGGCGGCGGAGTTGCTGAAGCTGGAGGAGTTGTTAGATCGTAAGCCCATCGCTCTTTCTGGTGGGCAACGTCAACGTGTGGCATTGGGGCGGGCGATTGTGCGCGAGCCGAAGGTATTCCTGCTGGACGAACCGCTCTCGAACCTGGATGCCCAGCTTCGTGCAGAAACGCGAGCGGAGCTGGCGCGATTGCACCGGCGGTTGGGCGCTACGATGATCTTGGTGACGCATGATCAGACGGAGGCTATGACCTTAGGCCAGCGCCTGTGCGTGATGAACGGCGGCAAGGTGGTGCAGATCGGCACGCCGCTGGAGATCTATCAGCAACCGAAAAATGCTTTTGTAGCCGGGTTCCTAGGCAGTCCGGGGATGAATCTGATCCGGGGTATTGTGCATGCAGGAGGCAAAGAACTTTTGGTGGCGATGAAGGGGAGTGAGGAGCGGTTGCGGGTCGATATCGGTTCGGAACTGGCCAACAGAATGATTCCCTATGTGGGCAAGGACATGATCATTGGCTTCCGCCCGGAGCATGTCCGCTTAGGAGAGAGCATCGGCACGGATGGTCAGGCATGGGAATCAGTTTTGGACCTGTGCGAGCCTTTGGGGCACGAGAATCTCCTGCATTTCAGCCGGATGGGCGTGAATTTCACCGCCCGAGCACCGGTAGGCGGGCTGTTTGCGCCTGGGATGACACTGCCGGTGCGGATACCGGCGGATAGATTGATGGTGTTCGATGGCGTGACGGGTGACGTTAAGGTTGAACAAACCACCGGTGTGACCGTCTGAGTTATTAGAATCGCCAGTTGCCTGCGGGGCAGTCTTGGCGCAAAATTATCACGATTTCATGAAAGCATTTGGATTGGCACGAGTCGTATTACTGGCCGTCGCGGGCATGGCGTTATTGCCAGTGCTCGGAATGGCCGCGCCCCTGGAGATCTGGATCAGTTCCTTTCAGGACAAGGTCTACTACGAGGACATGGTGCGGCTCTACAAGGAGAAGGGGCACAAGGACTTTGAGGCCAATATCCGTGCCTATGGTTTCCGCGAGATGCCGGACAAGCTGGCGGTGGCCATCAAGACGGGCGTCAACCCGCCGGACATCGTGCAATTGGACGAGGTGCTCTTCGGCATGTATCTGAATGGCGAGGTGCCGTTCGTGGAATTGAGCGACCGCATCAAGAAGGCGGGTCTGGATAAGGACATCGTGCCGAACCGTCTGTCGCTCTTCGCCTACCAGGGCAAGACGTATGGTATCCCCCAATCGCTCAGCGCGATGGTGATGTATTACCGGACGGACATCATGGCGAAGCATTACATCGCGCCGGAAGACATCGCCACTTGGGATGACTTCATGCGCGTGGGTGAGGACCTGGGCAAGAAGGGGCAGGCGATGCTCGCGCTCGATCCGTCTTACTTCGAGATCCTCTTGCGTCAGCGCGGCAGTGACTGGTTCGGCAAGGATGGCAAGGTTTTGCCGGATGAGGAACTGGCCACGGACACCTTGCGCTTCCTGAAAGACATGCAGGAGAAGCGTATCGCCATCACGCCAGATCGCGCGTCCATCTTTGACCCGGTGTTCTTCAGCGGGGACATCGCGAATGGCGAAGTATTCTGTGTCATCGGCGCGGATTGGTATGGATTGGACATGATCCAGCAGTTCAGCGCGGATCTCGCGGGCAAGTGGGGCGTGATGCCGCTCCCCGCGTGGAAGGGCAAGGACGGCAAGCTGGGTCGCCGCACCTCGACCTTCGCGGGGCAAGGCTTGATGATCTACAAGAACAGCAAAAAGGTGGATGAATCCTGGGGCTTCATGGAGTTCGTGATGAAGGACAAGGAAGCTAACGTGCAACGCTTTACGAAAGGCAACAGTTTCACTGCGTATCAACCTGCTTGGAAGGATGAGCGCATGCTGGAACCGATGTCGTTTTTCAACAATGAGCCGTTTGGGCAGTTGCTCATAGACCTTGCGCCGTCCGTACCACCAGTGGCGATGAACCCGAAACGGCCGATGGCAGTGTTCATGTTCCAGGAAGGCATCTTCTCCTCGTTCATGTATGGGCAGATTGATGCGAAGGAAGCGGTGAAGCAATTGCGTGAGGGGTTGAGCAAAGCGGGTGGGCCTCCGGGCGCAGGCAAGGATGGTCCGCCGCCGGCGGATAGAGACAAAGAGAAGAAGAAGTAGCGAATTAAAACAGAAAGGCCGAGTAAACATGCTCGGCCTTTCTCATATTGGTTATGCGGTGGACCTTGTTTTCATTTTTATTCCTCAGCTTCATTGCTGTTTCCTGCAACAAGGCCGTTAAACCGAGTGACGAAGCAAAGACGCTGGCAACGATAAGGCAAATATATAATGTGTTGGACTGGCCGGAACAGGAAAAGATAAGAACGGAATGGCTGCGAACGAATGATTTTCCAAACGAAAAACTGTGTCTCATTTTGAGTGAATGGAGCCATTTCCCTCAGAAAGAGATAGCCGAATTGACCATGAGTACGCCGCCCAGAAAGGACGCATGGGGACGCGAGATTAAAATCGCATGGAAATCAGGCGTGAATGGCCAAAAGAATTCCCGCAGCAGCGATTTGTTGATTTGGTCCTTAGGCCCCGATGGGGTAGACAACGCGTGCTCAGGTGATGACATTTTCCTGAAGCGCTAAAATATTCCCTGAATGGGTGATTGGAAAACATATTGGCTGCGAGGGAAGGGGGCGCCGTATCTGCTCCTGCTGCCGTTCTTTGCCTTCTTCGTCTTCTTCTGGGTGATGCCGCTGGTGGGTGGCTTGCGTCTGAGCCTGCATAGCAATGCGTTGATGGAGGAGGCGGAGTATGTGGGGCTGCAACATTATCAGGAGCTGCGGCACGATCCCAAGTTCGAGAAAGCCATCCGCAACAACGTCATCTACACGGCGGCGTGCATCATCGTCATCCTCCCGCTATCGGCTTTGCTGGCGTATTGGTTGCAGTCGGCTTGGAAGAAGGTGCGTCCGGCGCTGACGTTCATGCTGCTGCTGCCGGGATTGACGCCGCCGGCCGTGCTGGCGCTTTTGTTTCTGCTGGTTTTCCATGGCAAGGAAGGAGTGTTGAACCAGGTATTCATCATGCCGTTCAGCCGGGAAGGAGTGATCAACGATTTGTTCCACCTGCATCTCAATGCCAAGCCGATCAATTGGTTGAAGGACCCGAACTTCATCATGCCGGCGCTGGTCATGCAGGCGGTGTGGCGCTGGACGGGCTTTGTGACTTTCTTTTTTCTCGCGGGCATGGAGGCGATCCCGAAGTCGCTGTATGAGGCGGCGTATCTGGAGACGAACAATCGGTGGAAGGTTTTCAAGCAGGTGACGTTGCCGCTCTTGC